>CAIYFY010000236.1 GCA_903925535.1 uncultured Bacteroidota bacterium
AGAGGAGAGCCCCGATGGTCATCCCGAGTATGATCAGCGGGTGCAGCCTGATCAGTCGCCGCTTCACAAAATCTGTGACTGTCATGCTGCCCCAGCGGTCGTCGTAGGCGTGTGCCATGACGTAACCCGAGAGCATGAAAAAGAAATCTACTGTCAGGTATCCGTGATTGACGAACATTTTGTGGTAGTCGCCCCCACAATACGGCTCGAAGGTATGCATAATCAGTACCATGATGGCTGCCACGCCACGCAGGCCGTCGAGAATCAGCAGGTGTTTTTTGGAGTCGCTGAATGCAGAGGCGGATGTTGATGTCATTCCGGAAAAAGAACTTGAGAGTAACAGGGTGCAGGTGTATGAAATACAAGAATAACCGGGGCATTATTGCCTTTGAGGGTAGCGTATTCAGCACAATCCAACGCCCCGGTTAACAGGCTTTCCGATTATTTGGGGATCATCAGTGATTTGGTGGCGAATACCTTTTCGGAGCCTGAGTTCACCGGCATAGCCAGGTACATACCGGCAGGCAGGCCGCCCAGTGATACGGTTTGCTGTGCGGAGGTCAGGTTTATCTCGCGCACCATACTTCCGGTACTGTTGAAAATACGGAGTGTGGCATGATCGGTACCGTCAGGCAGTGATACGGTGATGGCATCCCCCGAAGCAGGATTGGGTGCCAGGCTCCATTCAGCCACGGCGGAGAGTTCGGGAGATGCAGAAGAGGCACTGCAGGTAATTTCTTCCAGTTTCAGCGAGACATTGCTCCAGAAGGTATCGCGATGCAATTTATAGGCTGCATTTTCGTATATATTGGTGTGACCTCCGCCGGGAACAACGTGGAGCGAGTTCCAGACGCCAGTTTCCTCTGCGCGCGCATGCAGGAGATTACTTCCCTGCAGGTAGGCTATATTGGCTGCGAGACCCGAGTTGAAGGGAACCGTCTCGTCGGCAGTACCGTGAATACTGATCATGGGCGACTCGCCCTCCTCAATCCAGTTGGCCCGGTAGAGTCCGCCCGACATATTTACCACCGCTTTTGAAGCCGAGGAATAGGTTTTATTGGTAGCCGATCCGCTCACACCCTCCAGTCCGCCGTTCAGGTTGATGAAATTGAGCAGAAATGGCGGGATATTGTCTTCCATATCGAGGTATGTGCAGTGCAGTGCGGCAACAGCACCGGCCGAGTAGCCACCGATGAAGATATTGTTCGGATCGGCCTTGAAAAGATTGGTCGTGGCTGCATCCTCGCGGAAGTAGCGCACGGCAGCGCGCATATCGCCCACCGCTTTTACGGCCGTATCAAAAATATCCAGCGAATCGGGGAAACCGAGCAGGAAGAAAGGATACAGGCGGTAGGTGATGGAGGCCGTCACATAACCTTTTTTGGCCATAAGCTCGCACCAGGGCTGCATCATGCTGCGATCGCCGAAGATGAAACTGCCACCGTGTTCGAAAATGATCACGGGGCGGGCCGCAATCTGATCTCCTTCCGGCTCGTAAACATCCATTTGCAGCGTCATGGGTACGCCTGTGTGCGAGGTGGAGGGAGCGTAGGTGACGGTTGTTTTTTTGACGGTCTGGAAGACGTCGTTTATATAGCGATTTCCGTCACAACCGGGGTTCTGGGCATTTGTAAAACCTGCGAGGAGTGCCAGAAAAAGCGTTGGAAAAAAGTGTTTGGTCATGTTTTCCCTTTTTATTTGATGTTGATGAAATTAACTCCGGAACTCCTGATCAGCTGATTCAGGCGCGGAATATCCTGCAATTTATGGACTTTCCAGATATTCAACTGCTCATCCGTCAATTTAAACAGATAATCGCGCACTTCGAGGCTCTGACTGGTAGGCGGGAAGTCGCCGTTGACGTTCAATCCCATCAGGTTGGCCAGTTTGTCGTTAAGCCTCACGGGGAAGTTCAGCGGGTCCTGTGAACTCCGGCTTTTGGTCTGGTAAAGTGCTTCTTCCACTTTTGTCATGGAGGAGTCAATGGCCGAAATCATGGCCGTGATTTCCTTCAGGCTGTCTCCGGCAGGGAGTTCGCTTCTGAGCAATTGCAGCCTGGATCTGACGGTTCTGATTTCCCGGATTGCCCGGTGTGCCTCTGTGAGTTTGGCCCCTACAGACTGAACGAAGCTGAACTGGGCTGCAAAATGTTCATCGGATACATTGGTTCGGGGATCGCGCAGGATCTCGAACGATTCCTCCATGGTTTTTCCCGCTACCGTCAGTCTGGCTTTGTAAACACCCGGAACAGCTTTGGCTCCCTCAAGGTCGTAGCTCCACAGAATCATTCCATCGAATTTTTCGGCATCGGGATAGCGCATATTCCAGACGAACAGGTTGGCGCCGGCTTTAAGATCGGACAACGGCCCGTACACCGGTTTCTGCGGGGTGCCACCCGATTTGTTGTACACCGTGGAAAACACCCTGACCGTATCCCCGTCGTTTTCAAGGATTGCGAGCGTCACAGTGTCTTTCTCCGACGGTTTTTCGCGGAGCAGGAAATGTATCAGGCTGCCGTTTGGGTGGTTCTCACCGGCGGTTTTTGAGCCTTTGGAAGAGCTGCCGCCCATTCTGAAGGCGGGGGCCGGCTTGAACAGAAATGCCCCGGCAGCATCGGGTTTGCGCGTTGCTATCTGTTGCAGTACCGAGAGATCGTCCACCGACCAGATGGAACGGCCCTGTGTGGCTGCCAGCAGGTGATTGTCTTTGATTACCAGATCGGTAACGGGGACCACAGGCAGGTTCAGCTGGAACGACTGCCAGTCGGTTCCATCGTTGAAACTGACATACATACCCTGTTCCGTGCCGGCGTAAAGGATTCCCTGAACCGAGCGATCAGCCCTGATTACCCTGGTGAAGTGATCTTTGGGGATTCCATCTGTAATTTTGGTCCAGGTTTTGCCATAATCCTTCGTTTTGTACAGATATGGGCGGTAATCGCCGAGTTTATAGGCGGTACAGGCCAGATAGCATCCGCCGTCGGTGTACGGATCAGGCTCGAGGGAGTTGATCATCATCCAGGCGGGCATACCGGGCGGGGTCACATTGGTCCAGTTTTTACCACCGTCGCGGGACACGTGTACCAGTCCGTCGTCGCTACCCGTCCAAAGCAGGTCCTTCACACGGGGACTTTCTGCTGCTGCGAAGATAGTGCAGTAGTATTCCACACTGGTATTGTCTTTGGTTATTGGCCCGCCACTCGATTTCTGCCGGCTTTTGTCGTTGGTTGTCAGGTCCGGGCTGATGGTCGTCCAGCTCTGGCCTTCATTGGTGGACACGTGCAGGTGATTGCTGGCCGCGTAGAGTTTGCGCGGGTCGTGGGGGCTGAAGAAAACCGGGTAATTCCACTGAAACCTGAATCGGGCATCTTCCGCGCCGTGGCCCATATTGTCTTCGGGCCACACATTGACAGCCCGGGTTGTTCTGTTTTTATGATCCACCCGCGTCAGGAGACCGTGGTATTCGCCGCCGTAAACGATATCATTGTTGAGCGGATCAACGGCTATGGTCGCGCTTTCGCCGCCGGCGCTGGCTTCCCAGTGCTGATCGGTGATGGCTCCGGCGTCGGACCTGTGCGCGATGCGTACGCTCGAATTGTCCTGCTGGGCCGCATAGATATTGAAAGGGAACGCGTTATCGGCAGTAATTCGGTAGAATTGCGCAGTGGGCTGGTTGTGATAAGTGGACCAGGTATTGCCGCCGTTGTACGTAATCTGCGCGCCGCCATCGTCGCCGATGATCATTCTCCGGGGATTTTCCGGAGCGATCCAGAGGTCGTGGTGATCGCCGTGCGGGGCATACCGGGACTGGAAAGTGCGGCCGCCGTCTTTGGACTTGTGATAAGCGACATTCATCACATATACAACATCGGCGTCTTCCGGGTCGGCATAGATGCGGGA
>CAIYFY010000237.1 GCA_903925535.1 uncultured Bacteroidota bacterium
CCGGAGGATTCATACTGACGAAATCGGCACTGCTGATGGGCCTTTTCGCGGTACTGATGTTATTTGCCTCCTTTTCCATGATCAGAGACAAGGCTGAAGGTACAATCGGTCAGGTGGAAGAAGAATCGCGTTCGTATAATATTCCGATGATTTTGCTTGAAGGTATGCTGGTGGGGTTACTTACCGGACTCGTAGGTGCAGGCGGAGGGTTTCTCATCATTCCGGCGCTGGTACTTTTCAGTAAACTGCCTATGAAGCAGGCCATAGGCACTTCGCTGCTAATTATCGCAGCCAAATCGCTGTTCGGATTTACAGGAGATCTGGGGCACCACTCCATTAACTGGTTATTTTTGGGAGAGGTGACAATACTCGCAATTTCAGGTATATTTGTGGGGAATTGGCTGAGCCGGCTTATAGATGGCAGTAAGCTGAAAAAGGGATTCGGGTGGTTTGTGCTGGTGATGGGTATTTACATCATAGCCAAAGAATTCCTGATAAAATAAATTGAACAGACAGGTACCGCGAGGTAGCTTTCTGAAATAAAACCTTTGTCGCACATGAAACTTGAACAAATTTACACCGGTTGCCTAGCTCAGGGAGCTTACTATATTGAAAGCGAAGGTGAGGCAGTGGTTATTGACCCGCTCCGCGAGGTAAACGCGTATCTGGATAGGGCTAGCCGGGATAGTGCCCGTATCAAATACGTGTTTGAAACGCACTTTCACGCTGATTTTGTGAGTGGACACCTCGATCTGAGCAAAAAATCGGGTGCGCCTATTGTTTATGGCCCCATGGCAAATCCCACGTTTGATGCATATATCGCCAAAGACGGAGAGGAGTTCAAGGTGGGTAAACTCACTTTCAGGGTATTGCATACTCCCGGACATACCATGGAAAGTACCTGCTACCTGCTGCTCGACGAAAACGGTGCGGAGCAGGCGCTTTTTTCCGGCGACACACTCTTTATCGGCGATGTCGGTCGTCCTGATCTGGCACAAAAGGCAGCCAACCTGACGCAGGATCAGCTGGCAGGCTATCTTTTCGACTCACTCCGGAACAAAGTGATGACACTTCCCGATGATGTGACTGTATATCCTGCTCACGGCGCCGGATCGGCCTGCGGCAAGAATATGTCCAAGGAAACCTTCGACTCCCTGGGGCACCAGAAGGCCGTCAACTATGCACTTCGCGCTGACATGACCAGGGAGGAGTTCATCAAAGAGGTAACGACCGGACTGATGCCGCCGCCTGCCTACTTCCCGCTGAATGTAGCTTTGAACAAGCATGGCTACGACAGTATTGACACAGTACTCGAGCGGGGAACCAGGGCACTGTCACCCCGTGCTTTTGAGGCTGCTGCCAACGAAACCGGAGCGCTCATCCTGGATACCAGAAATGCAGAGACTTTCTCCAAAGGGTTTGTTCCCAATTCCATCAATATTGGTATTGACGGCAGTTTTGCTCCGTGGGTTGGCGCACTCATTCCCGATATAAAACAGGAGATCCTGTTGGTAACTGATCCGGGACGCGAACAGGAGACTGTGACCAGGCTTGCACGCGTGGGGTATGATTACTGTCTCGGGTACCTCGAAGGAGGAATGGAGGCCTGGAAGGCTGCCGGTATGGAAACCGATCAGATTCAGCGCGTTTCCGTATCTGAACTGGCAGAAATCGTCGCAAAAGAGCCTGAAACTACGGTGTTTGACGTTCGAAAGGGCAGTGAGTATCTCAGCGAGCATTATTCGAAAGCTTCCAGCGCACCGCTTGATACGGTGAACGAGTCCATGCTGGAGATCCCGCGCGACAAAACAGTGTATATCCACTGTGCCGGTGGTTACCGCTCCATGATTTTCGCAAGCATCCTGCGCGCACGCGGGTACGACAACCTCATTGACGTGAGAGAGGGGTTCAAGGGCCTGAAGGACTCCGGGCAGTTTGAACTGACCGATTACGTCTGTCCTACGACACTTCTCTGA
>CAIYFY010000238.1 GCA_903925535.1 uncultured Bacteroidota bacterium
GTCACCGGTGAGGCCAAAAACTATGCCGGAAATGCCGTTGACGGTGCCCAGGTGCGATACCGTGTAGTAAGGGAAGCCCGTTTCCCCTACATCATTGGGTGGTACAGAAGCTACATGCCCTCCTCTCCCTCCAGAGAGATTGTCAGTGGTACCACTAACACGGATATTAACGGCAGTTTCACGGTGAAATTTGACGCGGTACCCGATCAGGCAGTTGCCCGAAAAGATCAGCCTGTATTCACCTACACGGTGTATGCTGATGTAACAGACATCAACGGCGAAACCAGAAGTCAGGAAACCACCGTGAGTGCTGCGTATCAGTCCATGCAGGTAAACTGGCAGCTTCCACGTGAAGTCAGTGTAAAAGATCTCGCTAAAACGGGACTGACCACCATCAATATGGCGGGAGAGAGCGTCCCGGCTGAGGGTAAAATCACCTTCCAGAAGCTGGTTGAGCCCAAACGGTTCTTCCTCGAAAGGTATTGGGACAAACCGGATCTGCCGGTACTCGCACAACAGGATTTCGAGAGCAAATTCCCGGATCTGGCCTGGGGCGATGAAGATGATCCGCAAAAATGGGGACGGGAAGACTTCACCCGGTCAGTCAATTTCAATACTGCAGCAAAACAGACTGTTGACCTCAGTGAGGGCAAAACCGGACCGGGATGGTATATTTTCAAACTGCTCACCACGGATTCGTACGGTGAAAAAATGGAGATTGAGCGGATTGTCAGGGTATTCGACGACCAGACCACCTTCTACACCCCCGGCGCCCGAATGGAAAAGGAATCGTCGGAGCCCGGTGAAAAGGCAGTGATGATACTCGGCGGAAAACCCGCCAACCTGCACTTCTTCGTGGCCAGCGGAAAGAATCCAGTTGTTCAGTGGATTAAAACCACCGGTAAAGAATCAGTTTCATTCCCGGTGACAGAGGCTGACCGCGGTGGCCTCGCGCTGGCGGGATTCTGTGTCAGGAACAACCGGTATTATATTCTGAATCAGTATGTCAGCGTGCCCTGGTCCAACAAAGATCTGGAAATCAGATATGAAACATTCCGCGACAAACTCGCGCCGGGTGAAAAGGAAACCTGGAAAATTCACATCAGCGGACCAAAGAAGGAAAAAGTAGCCGCCGAAATGGTCGCTACCCTGTACGATGCCTCGCTGGACCAGTTTATTCAGCATGAATGGACGCCACTCAGGTATCCGCAAAACGGGATGTATCTGCGGGCTGAAAACCAGATTGGCTTCGGCCCGACAAACGGTTATGTACTCTCTGAAGTATCCATCGCCGGAGCGCCGGGTCGCTCCTACCCTTCCCTGAAATGGTTTGATTTCCCGTTCTGGAACTATGGCACGATGTATGCTGTCGGAGGCAGCGTACCAAAGGCCGCCTTTCGTAATCAAAGGATGGAGTATGCCATGGCTGAAATGTCTGACGATGGTGCCGTAGAGCGGATGGTCCGGTACGACACGGTGATAAAAAGCGAGGAGCCTGCTGAAAGGGTTAAACCGGCGAATTTTCCGGCTACCATGCGCCGCAACCTGGACGAAACGGTATTTTTCTTCCCCGGGCTGCACACCGACTCTTCAGGCAACGTGATAATCAAATTCACCATGAACGAGGCGCTTACCCGCTGGAAACTGCTCACGTACGCGCACACGAAGGACCTGAAACAGGCTGTTTCTGAAAAAGAGATTGTTACGCAGAAGGAACTCATGGTTATCGCCAATCCGCCACGCTTCCTGAGGGAGGGCGACGAGATTGAGTTCTCCGCAAAGGTGAGCAATCTTTCAACGGAAACGCTCACCGGCACTGCTACCCTCAATCTGCTCGATGCAGCCACCCTGCAGCCCGTAGAGCAGGCATTCGGACTGGGACGCAACAACAGGGTGGCCCGCTTCAGTGTGCTGCCCGGACAATCCGGAGCCGTTTCATGGCGTATTCAGGTGCCGGAACAATACAATGGTGCTGTCACCTGGCAGATTTACGCCGATGCCCGTTCTTTCCGCGACGGAGAAGAAAGCACGATCCCTGTGGTCAGCAACCGCATGCTGGTTACGGAAACACTGCCCATGGCACTGAGAGGCAACCAGACTAAAAGTTATTCGTTCGAGAACCTCAGAAACAGTCAGAGCGGTTCACTCACCACGCAGAAATACACCCTCGAATTCACCAGCAATCCGGTCTGGTATGCCGTTCAGTCGCTGCCTTACCTGATGGAATACCCGTACGAGTGCTCCGAGCAGATTTTCAGTCGGTACTACGCCAACTCACTGGCCTCCACAGTGGTAGAGAAGATGCCCAACATCCGGAATGTCTATGAGCGCTGGAAAGGCACAGATGCCCTGAAATCGAACCTGAGCAAAAACCAGGAGCTCAAATATGCCCTGTTGGAAGAAACACCCTGGGTGCTTGAAGCCCGGAGCGAGGAGCAGCAGAAACAGAATATTGCCCTGCTTTTCGACCTGAATCACATGGCCGACGAGCGCGCACGCGCACTCGCAACCCTCGCCGAACGACAGGCGTCCGACGGTGGCTGGTCATGGTTCCCGGGTGGCGAATCGAGCTGGTATGTTACACAGTATATCACCACGGGACTGCTCCGGCTCCAGAAGCTGGGTGTGGCTGAAACTGAATCGGCTCAGTTGCTGGAGGAGATGACCGACAAGGCACTCGGCTTCTGCGACGCCAAACTGCGGGCTCAGTATAATGAGCTGGAACGCCTCGCCAAAGACGGCAAGATCAAAATGGACGACGACCACCTCGACGGAATGGCGATTCAGTACCTGTACATGCGCTCTTTCACCACTGCACCCGACAGGCCGTCGGTGGAAGCAGCCTACTACCTGTCTCAGGCACAGAAATACTGGCTCGGCAAGGGTTTGTATCAGGAGGGAATGATTGCGCTGGCCCTGCACCGCTGGGCGTTCGGCGCATCCGAAGTCGCCCCGAAAATAGTGAACAGCCTGCGCGAACGCGCTACATTAAAGGAGGAACTGGGTATGTACTGGCCTGTTGACTGGGGTTATTACTGGTACCAGCTGCCAGTGGAAACACAGGCACTTATGGTAGAAGTGTTCGGGGAAGTCGGCAACGACAGAAAAGCGGTGGACGAGCTCAGGATCTGGCTGCTCAAGAATAAACAGACCAACCGCTGGGAATCAACCAAAGCCACCTCGGAAGCCGTTTATGCCCTGCTGATGTTTGGCGACAACTGGTTGAACAATACACGCCCTGTTCAGGTTAATATGGGTGGAAGCCCGCTGAAAGTGGAAGAATATGAAGCAGGTACCGGCTACTTCAAAAAAAGCTGGACGGGTGAAGCGGTGAAAAAAGACTGGGCAGATATTACCGTGGTTAATCCAAACAGCAACATCGTTTGGGGAGCAGCCTACTGGCAGTACTTTGAAGATCTCGACAAAATCAAAGACTTCAGAAAATCGCCGCTGACCATCGTGAAACAGCTGTTCCTGGAGGAAAATACACCCGCCGGACCCGTGCTGAAACCGGTTGCCGAAGGGCAACAGCTTCATCGCGGCGACCGCCTGAAAGTCAGAATCGAGCTGCGTGCCGACAGGGCCATGGAGTTCGTACACCTCAAAGATATGCGCGCCGCCGGGTTCGAGCCGGTGAATGTACTGAGCGGATACCGGTTCGGGGGCGGACTCGGCTATTACGAGAGCACCCGCGACCTGGCAACCAACTTCTTCATTGACTACCTGCCGCGCGGAACCTTCGTGTTTGAGTACCCGCTGGTCGTGTCGCTGAGAGGAAGCATGAGCAACGGAATAACCACCGCGCAGTGCATGTATGCACCCGAATTCAGCAGTCACTCAAAAGGAAGCAGAGTTAGTGTTGAATGAACAATAAGTTTTGGGAATTGAGTGCAAGTAGATTTAAATGTGCTACCTTTGCGGCGAAATTTTCAATACAGTCAATTAAATCAATCATACAATGGCAAAGAAACGCATCGCCATCAACGGCTTCGGCCGTATCGGTCGCCTCACCTTCCGCAATCTGATGAAGAATCCGAATGTAGAGGTAGTGGCTATCAACGATCTGACAGACAACCAGACGCTGGCTCACCTGTTGAAGTACGACACCATGCACGGAAAGTTCGACGGTACGGTTTCTGCCGACGATACTTCCATCACGGTGAATGGCAATAAAATTGCCGGTCTCGCAGTGAAGAACCCAGCTGAACTGCCCTGGAAAGACATGGGTGTGGATGTGGTACTCGAGTGCACCGGTATTTTCCTCGATCGCGAAAAAGCAGGTCTGCACCTGCAGGCTGGTGCCAAGCGCGTGGTGCTTTCAGCTCCGCCCAAAGGCGACGACGTACCAACTTTTGTAATTGGCGCCAATGCTGACAAAATGGGCAGCGATGATGTGATCGTTTCCAATGCATCCTGCACTACCAACTGTCTGGTACCCATGATTCTGGTACTCGACCGCGCTTTCGGTGTTGAGCAGTTGTTTATGAACACTATTCACGCCTACACTTCTGACCAGAACCTGCAGGACGGTCCGCACCGCGACCTGCGCCGTGCCCGCAATGCCGCTCAGAATATCGTTCCGACCAGCACTGGCGCTGCCAAAGCTGTTGTGATGGTAGCCCCGCACCTGAAAGGCAAAATTGAGGCACACTCCATGCGCGTACCGGTTGCTACCGGCTCTGTTACCGACTGTGTTTGCGTTATCAAAAACGCAGCGAGCAAGGAAGAAATCAATGCAGCATTCAAGGCAGCTGCCGAGTCGCACCTGAAAGGTATCCTCGAGTACTGCGACGAGCCGATTGTTTCCAGCGATATAGTTGGCAACACACACTCTGTTATCTTCGACTCTGAACTCACGCAGGTTAACGGCAACACTTGCCGTATTGTGGGCTGGTACGACAACGAATCCGGCTACTCAGCCCGTCTGGCTCAGCTGACTGCCATGGTTTAATTTCCGCAACCACCCGGCCTGCACCTGATTATCCCCGTCGCGGCGACAGTCAGCAACAGCCGGGTGGTTGTCAATTCCTTTAATATGAATCTGAATTTCAAAGATAAAAAAGCGCTCATTCGCGTTGATTTTAACGTTCCGCTCGACAAGGAGTTTAAAATCACGGATGATACGCGTATCCGCGAGGCCATCCCAACTATCAGGCATATCCTCGATCAGGGCGGATCAGTTATTCTGATGTCGCACCTCGGTCGCCCGCTCGAAAAACTGAATGCCGACGGCACCATCAACAAAGAGAAGTTCACGCTTCAGCACCTGGTGAAGCACCTGAAGAAGAAACTGAAGGCAAAGGTGCACTTCGCCGACGACTGTGTGGGAAAACAGGCTGTCAAGAAGGCGGCTTCGCTGAAATCCGGCGAAGTTTTGCTCCTGGAGAACACCCGTTTCTATCAGGAGGAAGAAAAAGGCGACGAGGTATTCGCCCGGAAGCTCGCCGATCTCGGTGATATTTACGTGAATGATGCTTTCGGAACTGCACACCGCGCACATGCCAGCACCACTATCGTAGCCAGATTCTTCGACAAACAGCACAAAACGTTCGGCTTCCTGATGGAACGGGAAATCGAAAACGCCACCCGCGCCATGAAGGAGCCCGCCAAACCGGTTACCTGTGTTACAGGTGGCTCCAAGGTGAGCGACAAGATTATGCTGCTGGAAAAGTTCCTCGACTATGCCGATAATATCCTGATCGGCGGGGCTATGGCCTACACCTTTTTTATGGCAAAAAAGGGAGCAGTCGGCAACTCGCTGGTAGAGCCCGACAAGCTCAAAATTGCCAAAGAATTTCTGAAAAAGGCCAAGGCTGCCGGTGTAAAGGTGGTTCTTCCCAAAGATTCTGTATGCGGCGACAAGTTTGCTGCAGATGCTGCCACGCAGGTTTGTCCGAGCAATCAGATACCCGATGGCTGGATGGGACTTGACATTGGTCCTGCAGCTGCGCGCGCATTCGCGGGCGTGATACGCAAGAGCCAGACCGTTATCTGGAACGGGCCGATGGGTGTTTTCGAAATGGAGGCCTTTGCCAATGGTACGAAAGTAGTCGCAAAAGCCTGCGCTGCGGCAACCAAAAAAGGCGCTTTCACCATGGTTGGTGGCGGCGACTCCGTGGCTGCTGTCAATCAACTCAAACTGGCAAAGAAAGTGTCGTTTGTGAGTACCGGAGGAGGCGCCATGCTCGAATTTCTGGAAGGTAAAGAACTCCCCGGCATCAAAGCCATCACTGAATAACAACTATGAAAAACAAAGGACTCTGGTTACTGCTCGGCTATACGTTGTTCACCCTCGGTATCACAGCCATCGTGCTCGAACTGGTGGGTGTTCACTGGGTCATCCTCTCCTGGCTCGAACTGGGTGGTCGCCTGCTGGCCTTCGCCGGCAAGCTCCTCATGATTATCGCCGGAGTACTGATGATCGTCTTCGCCCGCACCGACTGGGAGCGGGAGATGCGCAATGATGAATAATAGTAGTTATCTGACTATATGTTGCTGTCCGGCTGGTGTATTGCCAGTGTAAAATTGTTATGCCCCTTCAGTGCACCAGCCAGACAGTTCTTTACAATAATATAAACTCTTGTCGTAAAAAATAGGTTATTTCACAGAGTTGTATGATTTTGGCGCTGAATTTCGGAAGCCCCTGCAATTAAAGGTGTTTTTCGGAGGTATTTCAACTAAACGCCATCAATATGTCCTTTCTTGACAACCTGTTTCGCAGAAAATCGGTTCACGACGCCATCAATGCTGCCCGGGATGAAGATATTCACGGAGGCGGCGGACTGCAGAAAAATCTGGGTGTCCGCGACCTGACCTCGCTCGGTATAGCAGCAATCATCGGTGCAGGGATATTCAGCACTATCGGTTCAGCCAGCTACAATGGAGGTCCCGCTGTAGTCCTTCTTTTCATATTCACCGCGGTAGCCTGCGGGTTCGCAGCATTTGCATATGCCGAATTTGCCTCCCTGCTCCCTGTGTCGGGAAGCGCTTATACCTATTCCTATGTTGCTTTCGGTGAACTGATAGCCTGGATAATAGGCTGGGCCCTGGTCATGGAATACGCCGTTGGCAATATAACCGTCGCTGTTTCATGGTCGGGCTACTTCACCAGTCTGTGCGAAAGCGCCGGGTGGCATATACCCGCCTGGGCCACCACAGACTATATCTCGGCCCGGGATGGATATGAGTCGGCGGCAGCCATGCTGAGAGGCGGATCGTCGCTGAATGATCTGACACAGGCTCAAAGAGAATACTATGAGGCATGGAATACCGCTCATTCAGTAAGCGGTCTCCGCATCATCCTCGACATACCTGCGATTGTTATGTCTGTCCTGATTACTGCGCTCGTATATGTCGGGATCAAAGAATCCAAGAATGCCGGCAATGCCATGGTCATTCTCAAACTGATTGTGGTACTCGCAGTAATCATTGTAGGGGTATGGTATGTGGATGTGGATAACTGGCATCCGTTTGCTCCCAACGGATTCGCCGGTGTAATGGCCGGTGTTTCCTCCGTTTTCTTTGCCTATATCGGTTTCGATGCGCTATCCACCACCGCCGAGGAGTGCAAGGATCCGCAGCGCGATCTTCCACGCGCCATGGTTTACTCGATAATAATCTGTACCATCCTGTATATCATTATTGCGCTGGTACTCACCGGAATCGTCAATTACGAGGAACTGAACGTCAATGACCCGCTGGCCTTTGTATTCGACCGGATTAATCTGAAATGGTTTTCAGGTATTATAGCTGTCAGCGCCGTTGTGGCAATGGCGGGAGTATTTCTTGTTTTTCAACTCGGACAGCCGAGAATATGGATGACCATGAGCCGCGACGGACTCATGCCCAAACGCTTCTCATACATCCATCCAAAATACCGGACACCCACATTCGCCACGATCATGACCGGCGTATTCGTGGTGGTTCCGATGCTGATTATTCCGAGCGACACCGTACTTGATCTGTGCAGTATGGGCACGCTGTTCGCTTTTGTACTTGTCTGCGGCGGTGTTCTAAAAATGCAGCTGCAGCCTGATGCTCCGAGGGGTAAATTCAGAACGCCCTATTTTAATTCTAAATATGTGTTTCCGCTCATGCTGCTGATTGCAGGTGCATGGCTGTTCACCGCTCAGCGAGATGCTGCCACAGCATGGATCACCAACGAGCGGCAGTCGTATCCTGTGGAAGAGATTCTTTCAAGGGCAACTGCTCAGGAGCTCGAGGCCACTACAGCCTTCCTTCAGGCCAGGGATCAGGCCGGCATGAACACTGCGGGAGGCGGACTGGCCGCGTATCTCGACGGACTCTCTCCCAAAGAATACAAGGCGACCATCGAGGAACTTCCAATATCTGAGGACTCGCGTTATGAGTCGGGATGGAATCTGTTCAGACACAAAATACCCATGTGGCTGTTCATTGTCACCTGTCTGACGCTGGCTGTGGGGGCATTCCGTTACAACTTCTCACTCATACCCGTGCTCGGTCTGGTTTCGTGCTTCTACATGATGGCGCAGATACCGGCCAAAAGCTGGGCTGGCTTTTTCATCTGGCTGGCAGCAGGACTGGTCTTCTACTTCAGTTACGGATATAAAAACAGCCGTCTGGCGTCAAAAAGTTGAGGAATTACTGTTTTTTGCTGATAACAGTCGCCGTTCTTGCCTCCTCATGTGCGACCACAGTTACCCGCACCGGACGTCGCGCCGAGCGGGCAGTGAAACACTCGGAGGTATTCAACCGGGCATTCACAGGCTTTGTGCTGATGGACCCCGAATCGGGCAGGCTGCTTGCCGACTACCAGGGCGGGAAGTATTTCACCCCTGCCTCCAACACCAAGATACTCACCCTGGCAGCGTGTCTGGAAAATCTTCCCGACACGCTGCCGGCACTGAAGGTCATCAATACTGAAAACCGGGTTTATATCCGCGGGACGGGCAATCCGGCCCTGCTTCACCCTGAATTTACTGCCTGGCAGTCGTGGAAAGATTCGCTGTTACGACTGGCCGGAACATCAAAATCACTGGTGTATTATCCGCGCCGGTTCCCTGAACCGCGCTTTGGACCGGGCTGGTCGTGGGACGATTACGGCGAGTATTACATGACCGAACGCACAGAGATGCCTGTTTACGGCAACTGCGTCAGTATCACCTCGGACGGTGTTTCATACGCTCGTATTATTCCCGATTTCTTCGGTACCAAATACGGCTTCAGAGATAAAAAAGACGGAAAAGGGGCTGCAAGGCTCGAACATGAAAACTTCTGGCTGCTTGAACCGGGTGTGCAGGAGAGCGACACCCGCGTTCCGTTCACCGGCCCGGTTACTCAGTTGCTGATGGGTGCTGCACTCGACAGAAATCTCGGCTATGTGGACAGTCCGGAACTGCCGCTGGAAAAAATATACCCAGTTACTACCCTGCCCTCTGTTCCGCTCGACACTGTACTGCGCCGGATGATGTACCAGAGCGACAATTTTGTGGCTGAGCAACTACTGTACATGTGCGCTGACGCGCGTTTTGGTGTACTCGAGCAGGACACGGTTATCAGGTGGATGCTCGACAGCGTACTCCAATTGCCAGTACGCCCGCGCTGGGTGGACGGCAGCGGGCTCTCGCGGTACAACCTGAACACACCGTCAAGCCTGGCCTCAACACTGAGGTATCTGTGGAACAGGTATCCGCACGATCGGCTGCTCAGCCTGTTCCCGGCAGGTGGTATGCGCGGAACCATTGAAGAGTGGTACACGCCCAAAGACGGGAACGGTCCATTTGTCTTTGCCAAAACCGGTGGCATGCGCAGCGTGCACTGCCTGAGTGGCTACGTGCGCACACGCGGGGGCAAGACGCTGATATTCAGCTTCATGCACAACAATTTTGCAGGTAGCAGCCGCGAATGGAAATCAGAAATGGACCGGATACTGCGTCAGATCAGTCGTTGAGCTTCAGAACCTTGATGAATGCCTCAGGCGGAACCTCTACTGCACCGAACTGTTTCATGCGCTTCTTGCCTTCTTTCTGCTTCTCGAGCAGTTTGCGCTTTCGGCTGATGTCACCGCCGTAACACTTGGCTGTTACATCCTTGCGGAGTGCGGAGATCGTTTCACGGGCAATTACTTTCTGTCCGATAGCTCCCTGGATGGCAATCTGGAACTGCTGACGTGGCAGCAATTCCTTCAGTTTTTCACACATTCTGCGACCCATATATTCAGCCTTGGAGCGGTGCACGAGTGCAGAGAGTGCATCCACCTGTTCGCCGTTCAGCTTGATATCGAGGCGGACAAGGTCTGTTTCCCGGTAATCGAGCAGGTGATAGTCGAAAGAAGCGTAACCGCGGGTGGAAGACTTGAGCTGATCGTAGAAATCGAAGACGATTTCGGCAAGCGGCATGTGGAAAATCATCTCCAGGCGCGTGGGCGTTAGGTAGGTCTGCTTCTGCAGAAGACCGCGCTTGTCCATGCACAGCTTCATGATATTTCCGATGTAATCGGGCTTGGTGATGATCTGTGCGTAGATATAGGGCTCCTCTGCCGAGCTGAGGTGGTTGGGGTCGGGCAGGTCGCTGGGCTGGTGAATCAGCTTCCGTTCGCCCTTCATATTGGTGGCGTAGTAAGGAACGTTGGGCACCGTGGTGATGATATCCTGATCAAACTCGCGGAACAGGCGCTCCTGCACGATTTCAAGGTGAAGCATCCCGAGGAATCCGCAGCGGAATCCGAAGCCGAGAGCCGCAGAAGTTTCCGGTTCGAACACCAGGGAGGCGTCGTTGAGCTGCAATTTCTCGAGGGAATCGCGCAGATCCTCAAAATCGTCGGTATCCAGTGGATATACCCCGGCGAACACCATGGGCTTCACCTCTTCAAAACCCTTCACAGGTGTCTCGCACGGGCGCGATATGTGTGTAATCGTATCACCCACCTTGATTTCGCGGCTGACCTTGATACCCGTTATGACATAGCCCACATTGCCTGCAGCGATCTCCTGCGTTTCGACCATGCCCATTTTGAGCGAGCCTACTTCCTCGGCGAAAACCTCCTTTCCGGTGTTGTAAAACTTGATTTTATCGCCCTTCCTGATAGTTCCGTTCATCACGCGGACGTAGGCAATCACACCGCGGTAAGAGTTGAACATGGAGTCGAATATCATCGTCTGCAACGGGGCTTCCGGATCGCCCTTGGGTGCCGGCACACGGTCCACTACTGCAGAGAGGATTTCGGCAATTCCGATACCGGTACGGCCGGAGGCGGAAATAATATCCTCGCGTTCGCAACCGATGAGGTCAATAATCTGATCCTGTACCTCCTCGATCATAGCGCTGTCCATATCCACCTTGTTCACAATCGGGATGATTTCCAGGTTGTGATCAACGGCCAGATACAGATTGCTGATTGTCTGCGCCTGAATACCCTGCGTGGCATCCACGAGCAGAAGGGCACCTTCACAGGCGGCGATGGAACGGCTCACCTCGTAGGAGAAGTCCACGTGTCCCGGCGTGTCAATGAGATTGAAGACATACTCTTCTCCATTGGCCGGATGGATATACCGCATCTGGATGGCATGGCTCTTGATAGTGATACCACGCTCGCGCTCCAGATCCATATTATCCAGGGCCTGATCCTGCATCTCGCGTTTGCTGATGGTGTTGGTGTACTCCAGCAACCTGTCGGCGAGTGTGCTTTTGCCGTGGTCAATGTGGGCGATAATGCAAAAATTTCGAATGTTCTTCATGCTTCGGGACGGGTGAGCGGGGTTTGAATTGCGGGCGCAAAGGTACGAAAAGGATATCAAGAGCGCGTCAACTCTACACTACCCTCACAAGATATTTGTTCTTTTTACCGCTTTCCACCATCAAAAAGGCATTGTGAAGCAGGTCGTCTGAGGAAACAGTAGCGCCCAGATCGGTGATACGCACCTTATTGATGCTGATCATGTTGGACTGTACCGCGCGTTTGGCCTCCGACCGGCTCGGCAGGATACTCGTTTTGTCGCTCAGGAAATCAAGGATACTCACCGGATTCTCGAGCACCTCCGCTCCTATTTCGGGCGACGGAATTTCATCGGCAACCTGAACGAGGGTGGATCTGTCGAGCGTTTTGAGCATGTCTGCATCCGCTTTCGGGTCGAAAAGCAGCGCAGATACAGCCTGAACAGCCGCATAGGCCTCGTGCCCGTGTATGCGTACGGTGATTTCCTCTGCGAATATCCGCTTTATCTGCTGAGCCGACTCACTGGCTTCGAGTGCCTCGATCTCTGCCTGTGTTTTCAGGGAGAAATAACGCAGGTACTTGGGCAGATCGCGGTCATCGGCGTTCAGCCAGAACTGATAGAACTTGTATGGGGTGGTCATCCGGGCGTCAAGCCATATATTTCCGGCTTCACTCTTGCCGAATTTGGTGCCATCGGCCTTGGTGAGCAGCGGAGTGGTGACGGCATACACCTTTGCATCGTCAATTTTACGCGCCAGCTCTACTCCGGATGTAATATTGCCATACTGGTCGCTGCCGCCCATCTGCACGGTGATTCCGTGCTGGCGGTTGAGCAAAACAAAGTCGTATCCCTGCAGCAGCTGGTAACTGAACTCAGTGAAAGAAATGCCCGACTCGCTTTCGATCCTGCGGCGCACACTTTCCTTCGACATCATGTAGTTAACCGTGAGATACTTGCCCACATCGCGCAGGAACTCCAGCACACCCATCTGATCATAGAAAGACAGGTTGTTGAGCATCAGTGCATGGTTCGGGGTCTCCGGACTAAAATCAAGCAGATTTTTTGCCTGATTCATAAATTGTTCCGTATTGCGGTCGAGTTCCTCTGTTGACTTCAGGTCGCGCTCTTTGTCCTTGCCGCTGGGGTCGCCGATACGGCTGGTAGCCCCGCCAAGCAGCACAACAGGCTGATGGCCTGCACGCTGAAGGAAGGTCAGCAGCATGATCTGAACGTAATTGCCAATGGTCATGGAAGGCGCCGTGGGATCGAAACCAATGTATGCACGCACCATGCCTGACTTGAAATGTTCTTCTATTCCCGGTGTTACATCGTGGATCAGTCCACGCCACTTCAATTCTGAGATAAAATCCTGCATTCAGTAGTTGTTGAAAATCAGGCGCAAAA
>CAIYFY010000239.1 GCA_903925535.1 uncultured Bacteroidota bacterium
AATTTCCCTGAAACGCATCTTGCCTTTCGAGAGGTTGTATATGATTGGCATGGCCCATTTTCCGCCAATGACATCAAGTACGTCCTTCAGGCTGCAAGTTTTTTGAGCATTGGTCGCATTATTTTTTTTCATAACAGACTGATTTTGTGCATTACTGTACTATGGGTTACTGCTGTACACAAGTGTAACTACTTGCAAAAGTAAAGTATTGAGGTCTATTTTTGTTGCTCAAAATTTAAAAAACACAGAAACATGAAATTACTGGAACGGGCACACCTGGGTAATATGGTCCTGAAAAACAGCATGGCGATGGCACCGATGACGCGCTCCCGTGCGGGAATGGATGGAGTAGTCGGAGACTCGACGGTTTTGTACTACCGGCAGAGAGCAAGTGCGGGACTCATTATCAGCGAGGCAATCAATATCAGCAAACAGGCCACAGGCAGCCCGCTTACCCCCGGAATTTATACGCAGGATCAAATAAATGCCTGGAAAAAAGTTACCCGGGCTGTACATGAAGAAGGAGGGGTCATATATGCACAACTTTGGCATACAGGGCGGGTGGGACACTCGCTTGTCAAGCATGGAGAACAACCGGTTTCGGCTTCAGCTTTGGGCATTCAAGGGCAACAGCATTTCACGATGGAAGGGATGAAAGATTATGAAGTGCCGAGAGCTTTAACACTGGAAGAAATCAAACAAATTATTCAGGATTACAAGCAAGCGGCTATGAACACCATGGAAGCGGGCTTTGACGGTGTAGAACTGCATGCAGCATTTGGCTATTTGCCCGACCAGTTTTTGGCAGACAGCTCCAATCACCGTGATGATGAATACGGCGGAAGCATGGAAAATCGAAACCGTTTTGTTTTGGAGGTAATGCAGGAAATGGTTGCTGCCGTTGGTGAAAACAAGGCTGCTATTCGTTTGTCGCCCACCAGCACGTACAACAATATATCCCATCAGCAGCCCGTTGAGCAGTTCACGGCACTGATTGAACATTTGAACAAGCTACCATTGGCGTACTTGCACCTCATGAAAGTGCCCTTCCCGGCTGATAAATTTCCACAGTATCCGGCTGACGCTGTTGAGACCTTTGGAAAAATATCAAAACACCCGGTAATTGCCAACTGTGGTTATACCCGCGAAACCGGAGAAGCAGAGTTGCAGAAGGGAATTGCCCGGCTTATTTCCTACGGCACGCTGTTTCTGGCCAATCCGGATTTACCGAAGCGATTTGAACTGAATGCCGGATTGAACCAGCCTGACAGGGCCACTATGTATGGTGGAAAGGATCAGGGATACATTGATTATCCATTTTTAACAAGAACAACATGAATATGATTCAGGCAATTTTGACCATTGATACGGATAACATTCCGGAAAATTTTCAGGAAATAATAAAACACGAGCAGGAGGTCGTGGCCAGATGGAAAGAGGAAGGTATTCTGGAGCATCTCTTTCTGAGACCAACCAGAAATGGCGCCGTGCTGATTTTCAGGGAGGCAGATGAAGAAAAAGTAAAAAAACTGATGGAATCGCTTCCACTGTACAAGCTGAAGAAGAGCGTGGAATACCTGAGCCTGATAAAACAGTTTTGATACGCTTTTACCCCTTGTGTTGATCCGTATTATCCCTTACCTTTGTTTGAAGCGGTTCCACCCGCGAGCATACAATGGATACTTTTGAAGAATACCTCAGACAGGGAGAGCCGGGCAAAGCGGAAAGAGCGGAAATCTGGAAAACGGCTATCGGCCTGCAGCAGGTTGATGGCCTTTCTCCGTCTGTCTATCTCATCGAGACAGCCCGGCAGAATATTGAGGGCTATATAAGTATCGGAGAGGTAAAACAACTGATAGATGACTACTACAAACAATACCCTTCCATTCATGAGGATAACCGTACGGAGGAAGCCGACAAGGTCTCTGCACGAATCACCGAAATCCTGAGCGAAAAAACCTTCAATTTTTCGCCGGCGGAATATCTCGCAATCCACCGGCGGTTATTCCTCGGCATTTATCCTCACGCGGGTAAAATCAGAGACTACAACATTACGAAACAGGAGTGGGTGTTGAATGGTGAAACAGTGTTGTACGGCAGCGCCGGGAGTCTGAAGGCAGCGCTGGAATATGATTTTCAACAGGAAAAACTATTCAGCTATGCCGGTTTGAGCCGGCAGGAAATAGTGGAGCATATCGCGCATTTTATCTCCTATTTGTGGCAAATTCATGTTTTCGGAGAGGGAAATACGAGAACAGCAGCCATTTTTCTGATAAAGTATCTTCGGAAGCTGGGCTTCAGGGAGGTGAACAACAATCTGTTTGCAAATCACTCCTGGTTTTTCCGAAACGCACTTGTAAGAGCCAACTATGAGGATTTGTCGGCAGGTGTTCACAAAACCGACAAGCATCTTGTACGGTTTTTATTGAATCTCATTCATCAGGAAAATCATTTATTGAAGAACCGGGAGCTCCATATTCTATACAAGGTCTCTGAAGATGACACTGTAAACAGCGCAGATGACACTGTAAATGACACTGTAAAATCGGCATACAACACAGTGCTGGGCTTGATAAAACAGGACAATACAATAACCGCTACCGAAATCAGCGATCGGCTGCGTATAAGCCTGAGTACGGCAAAACGAAGATTGAAGGAGTTGAAGGAGAAAGGTATTGTCAAACGGGAGGGCAGCGACAAAACCGGCTACTGGAAAGTCATCAGGTGACAAACATGCAAAATAAATTTTGCGTGTGCCAACATTTTATGGAAAAAATTCCGTTACTTTTGTACCGTGACAAAGTCCCAAACAACATCACACCAAGTGTTTCATTCAAAATAATCATTATGAAAAAACTTTTGCTTTCCGTCTCGTTTTTGCTTTCCCTGACCGGGTTCATTTCTGCGCAGCACCGCTCCTGTGCTGCAGAGGAGGTTCTCCAGCAGCAACTGCGCGACAACCCCTCCATGCGCCAGGAAGTGGAGCGTATCATGCAGCACACCGAGCAGTTTATTGAACGGGGTGGCGCGCAGGATCGCGTTGTCGTTACAATCCCTGTCGTTGTTCACGTCGTTTATTACAACTCCACACAAAACGTCAGCGATGCGCAGATTGCCTCCCAGCTGGATGTCCTGAATGCGGACTTCCGCCGTCTCAATGCCGATGCAGGTAACACCCCTTCGGCATGGCAGGGTATCGCCGCCGATTGTGAGGTAAACTTCTGTATGGCCCAGCAGGATCCGTCGGGGAACCCGACAAATGGTATCGTGCGTGTACAGACAACCGTCAACGGTTTTTCAACCAATGACAACGTAAAATTCAGCAGCTCTGGCGGCTCCAACATCTGGAACCGCGACCGCTACCTGAACATCTGGGTGTGCAATCTGAGCAGCGGACTGCTCGGTTATGCGCAGTTTCCGGGCGGACCGGCCAACACGGACGGTGTTGTGATTGACTATCAGGCTTTCGGAACGAACGGAACGGCTCAAGCCCCCTTCAATCTGGGTCGTACCGCTACGCACGAGGTGGGTCACTGGCTCAATTGCTACCACATCTGGGGCGATGACGGCACTGCCTGCACGGGTACCGATCAGGTGGGGGATACCCCTAATCAGGCCGACGAAAACTACGGTTGCCCTGTTTTCCCGGTCATCAGTTGCAACAATGGCCCCAACGGAGATATGTTCATGAATTACATGGACTATACCGATGACGGTTGTATGAATGTATTCACTACCGGACAGAAAAACCGTATGCAGGCTCTTTTTGCCTCCGGCGGCTTCCGTTTCCCGCTGACAACCTCCATCGGGTGTCAGGTGCCATCCGGTTGCGGAACACCGGGCAGTCTGGCCGCTACCAACATCACCCAGACCAGTGCCACGCTGAACTGGGGAGGCGTGAGCGGAGCTACCTCCTACAATCTTCAGTGGAAAGTGAGTACATCTTCTACCTGGACGACGGTTTCCGGCCTGACCGCCAATACGTATAACCTTGCCGGTCTTGCAGCCGGAACAACCTATAACTTTCAGGTGCAGGCTGTTTGCGGAAGCAGCACCAGCACCTATTCAGCGCCTGCATCGTTCACCACTACTTCCGGTGGCGGTGGCGGAGGGGGTTGTACAGATCAGTATGAACCCAACAATACCCGTAACACAGCCAAATCCATACCGCTGAACACAGCCTTCACAGCACAGATCAAGACGGCAACGGATGTGGACTGG
>CAIYFY010000240.1 GCA_903925535.1 uncultured Bacteroidota bacterium
ACACCCGGCGTAATCGCTGCGTCCACCCACGATTGTCCCGATATCAGAGATGGTGTTTTACTTCGATGTTCGGCGTTTTTTAGATATCGAATATCGAACTCCGAATGTAGAAGTATTTTTATCCTTTTTCCTCCCACACCTGTGCGAGGTGAACGATAGTTTCGGCGGCTTTATTCATATCCTGCACCGATACCCATTCCTGTTTGGAGTGGAATGCGTGTTCTCCGGCGAAGATATTGGGGCACGGGAGCCCCATGAATGACAGGCGGGAGCCATCGGTTCCACCGCGGATAGATTGCAGCTTCGGCTGCGCGAAACCGGCGCGTTTCAGTGCTTCCACGGCATTTTCAACCACCTGCGGGTAGCGGCGCAGCACCTTGTTCATATTCCGGTATTGCTCGGAGATTTTCACCTCCGCTCTGCTGTTCGGGAACGGCTTCATCGCGGCGTCCACAATACGCTGTATGGTTTTGGCATGTCGTTTCAGCCCGGCCTCCGAGAAGTCGCGGATAATCAGTTTGATGGTCGCCTTTTCGATATTGCCCTCGATATGTACGGGATGAATGAACCCTTCCTTGGCTTCGGTGTGCTCAGGGCTGAGTTTGTCCGGAAATTTGGCGACTATCCGGGAAGCAATTTTGAGGGCATTTTCCATCTTGCCCTTGGCAAAACCGGGGTGTGAAGCCACACCATATATAGTTATCACGGCACCATCGGCGCTGAAAGTCTCGTTTTCGATGCTGCCGGCCGTTTCCCCGTCAATGGTATAGCCAAATTTGGCACCAAGTTTTTTCATGTCCACCTTGTCCACGCCGCGGCCTATTTCCTCGTCGGGTGTGAAGAGGATCCTGATTTTTCCGTGTTTCAGCTGTTTGTTGTTGATGAGGATATGCGCCGCGTCCATGATAGCTGCCACACCGGCCTTGTTGTCGGCTCCGAGGAGCGTGGTGCCGCTGGCGGTGATGATATCGTTGCCGATCTGGTCCTTCAGGTCGGGGTGTTCGTTCATCCGGATAATTACCGAGGAGTCATCGGGCAGCACCAGATCCTGTCCGCGGTAGTTGGCATGTACAATCGGCTTTACTCCCTCCCCCGAACAGTCAGGAGACGTATCAACATGTGAGCAGAAGCAGATGACTGGCACTTTTTTGTCGGTATTGGCCGGAATGGTGGCATACACATAACCGTGATCGTCGAGGTGCGCATCTGAAATACCCATGGCGAGCAGCTCCTCTACAAGGATACGGCTCAGGTTTTTCTGTTTTTCGGTGCTCGGGCAGGTCGGACTGTTCGGATCGCTCTGGGTGTCAATGGTAACGTATTTCAGAAAGCGTTCTTTCGCTGTGTGCAACATGAGAGATTAATTGTCTTGAATGAAAATCACCCGGGTTTACTGGCCGGGATCAGCAGTGTTGTTGGTATCTCCGATTTTGACTCCCAGGAAATTGACGTTCAGCATATCTGACTGCAGATTAATGCTATACGTTTGCAACGGAAACGTTCCCGTGAAAGGATTGGTCGGATTGGCAAAAGTAGTATTTTCGGGGAAAAAGCGCCACGATGTATTGGCAGGGAAAGTGGAATTCACTCCAAGTATTACTTTTCTGGTTTCAACGACATCGAAAGTGGTGAGGGAGTTGCTTGAGTTTGCGTCGGCCGCTATGATTTTCCACGGCGAACTGAGCGCTTCAATACCGAGAATGTGCCTGGAGGCAAGCACCAGATCGTAGGTGGTCACCCCGTTCAGGTCGTTGTTATCGCGGGTGGCAAACAGGGTATACGGGGCTCCTGCCGGCAAATCACTAAACAGGTACTTGCCCAGTGTATCGGTAGTAGCCATGTAGTTCGTCCCGTTCGGAGCACTCAACTGTACTGTTACATTTGGCATATTCACCCCCCAGTGCGTTTTTACGTTCCCGCCCAGGTCAAAACCGGCCACTGCAGGACGCAGATAGCCGTTTTGGGTAACTGCACCGGTGTTGCCCGGATCGAGCCACTCTTTCAGGCGCGCGGTATTGCTGCTACCCTGATCCCACGACTGGTTGAATCGGCCGTAGTAAACGCCTGTCATAATGCAGGGATTATTCATATTCACGCTTCCGCCGTGCAGCTGTCCGCGAATCCTTTTATCCGGACCAAACAAGGGGCTGCCGGAAGAACCCGGCTCCTGAATACCCACATCCGGAACTGTTCTCCAGTGAGAATTGGCTGGGCTGATTCCAAAAATGCCTCCCCAGTCCAGCGTATTTGGAAACACATTGGAGGCCTGATTTTCCACCGTAATTTTCTTGATATCGCCGCGCGGGTGGTGAATCATGACAGAACCCGCTGCTATGGTAGTGGGGGTATTGTCGCGGTCCCAGCCATTGAAATACACCTCGTAGGATGTTGGAATGGAATTCAGTTTCAGCAGCATAAAGTCGGTTTCTGTCCTGAAGGCCGTTCTTGTGCAGCCAAGCACCGATTTGGCCGGTGGCTCGGTGGCAGGATTGGTACAACCCGCCGTTTCATAATCGAAGTCGAATCGCCAGAGATTGAAATCCGGATTGGCCAGCAGCAACTGGCAGTGATGGGCTGTCAGGAAGTATGGCTCGTATGATCCGGAGGTATTGGCCACGAGTGTACCGCTGCACCAGGCCTCTCCGGACTGAAAAACCATCAGAATACGGGCAATGCCTTTTTTCTCCTGTTGCCAGTTGGTGCCGGATGGGCAATTGACGTTGACATTGCAGGAAAGCGATTCCCCGAAGTCAAATTCCGCTCCCATGGCTGCATGGTCGTAGGAGGCATCTACCCGGTTCAGGTGAATATCGGGGGTGTTTTCTGCGGGGAATATACACTCCATGACGGCTGTTTCGCCGGGGAGAATACCAATCAGAAATTTGCCGGACGGCAGACAGCTTGTGGACGTATAGGCACCCCATGTTCTGTTCTTTTCGGGGGTGTAGGCAAAAAAGCGGGCACCGGCAGGTAAATAAAAGCGGTCGAAAATCAGCGTAAGGCCGAGGGCGCCGGCCGAACGCACTGTGCATTGCCACAATTTGCGTCCGTCGGGCAATTCAGACACCTGTCCATCCTTGAGCAGGGTTATATCGGCTTCTACCGCTGCTGCAAACCGGGTTTGCCCGGGAGTTTTGCTGTCTTCGAGCAGCAGCGCTTCGCGGTCAACAGATGCGACATTGACTATTACCGGAACTTTTCCGGAAATAAACGACTGGATTTCCGGCTGAAAACTGGCCGGGGTGCCGCCTTCCGACCATTGCGCCTGTGCGCGACAGACAAATAAAAGGGCAATCAGAGTAAATCGGTTTCGCATTTTGTTGCTGTTTTCAGGATCACTA
>CAIYFY010000241.1 GCA_903925535.1 uncultured Bacteroidota bacterium
ATTTCTCTGGAAGAAATGATTTGCCCTGTCGTGCGCCTAAGAAGCAAGTAAGCCGCCATGCTCAGAATCGCTGTACTGTTTTTTCTCGTCCCTTTCGTTGCTTTTGCACAAAAACCGGCCAAACCCAATTCCGCCGACCTGCATATCGCTATCAAAAAGCTGAATGTTCTCGGATCTGTTCTATACGTAGCCGCTCACCCGGATGATGAAAACACCCGTATGATCAGTTATCTCCGCAACGAGAAGCTGTATGATGTGACTTATCTGTCCCTGACCCGCGGCGATGGCGGACAGAATCTGATAGGCCCTGAAATCAGGGAACTGCTGGGCGTCCTGCGCACGCAGGAACTGCTCATGGCACGCTCTGTTGACGGCGGGAATCAGATGTTTAGCCGTGCCAACGATTTCGGCTACTCGAAAAGTCCGGAAGAAACGCTCCGGTTCTGGAACAAGGACGAAGTGCTGGCCGACGTTGTCTGGGCCTACAGGAAAACGCAGCCGGATGTGGTTATTAACAGGTTCAACCACGATAAAAAGTATGACACGCACGGGCACCATACAGCTTCCGCCATGCTGTCGGTGGAGGCCTTTGACCTGGCCGGAAAAGCCGATGCCTACCCTGACCAACTGAAATTTTTGTCGCCATGGCAGGCCCGTCGGCAGTTCTTCAATACGTCCTGGTGGTTCTATGGCAGCCAGGAAGCCTTCCAGAAAGCCGACAAAAGCAGTCTGTGGCCGGTAGATATGGGTGTCTGGCTCCCGCTGAAAGGAAAAAGCAACGGTGAAATTGCCGCCGAAAGCCGCTCCATGCACCGGTGCCAGGGATTCGGCATGCTCAGCAACCGCGGCTCGGCTATTGAATATCTCGACTTCGTAAAAGGTGAAAGACCGGGCAATACGGATATTTTTGATGGTGTCAATACAACCTGGTCAAGGGTAAAAGGCGGAGAGCCAATCGGCACGCTGCTCGCTGAAATTGACAAAAAATTCCGACCCGAAAATCCGGCTGCATCCGTGGCAGACCTGCTCAGGGCCATGGAAATGATCAGTGCGCTCCCCGAGGGCATCTGGCGCAGCAAGAAACTGGAGGAAATCAAATCGGTCATTCAGGGATGTCTGGGACTTTATCTGGAAGCAACCGCCTCCGAGCCCGTTGTTGCACCGGGAGATTATGTAAAAATCAGACTGGAATGCATCGCCCGGGCCGGCGGCGCCGAGGTAGTGCTCGCGCGCGTGAACCTAAGCCCCGGACTTCTCGACACGCTGCCGTCTGCCACCCTTCAGACCAACAGTGGCTGGATACTCGAAAAATCAGTCAAAATTCCGGATAACGCTCCTATCACAGCCCCATACTGGCTGCTCCGACCATCCACCACTGGCATGTATGACGTGCCGGAACAGTCGCTGCGCGGTGTACCCGAAACGCCCCGATATGCTTCTGTGGAGTGGACGGTTACCGTCAATGGCGTAGCGATGAAATTCAAAACAGATGTTGCCTGGAAAACCGGCGAACCGTCTGTAGGTGAAGTTTGGCGTCCGTTCGAAGTACTGCCACCTGTCTTCCTGGAATTCACCGAGCCGTCTTACATCGTGTACCAGAAGGAACAAGAGGTGAGCGTGCGCGTGCGTGCGGGACGCGATGGCGTGAAAGGCACTGTCAGTATTACGGCTCCCGGAAAAGGATGGAGTATCCGCCCGGCAGGCTCATCTGGAAACAGCTTTGAATTCAGGAAGCGGGGTCAGGAGAAAATTTTCACCTTCATCGTAACGGCAGGTGAAGGCGATGTAAACCTCACTGCTCAGGCTGAGGTGAATGGCAGCATCCTTTCCAACAAGCTGGTAACCATCAAATACGATCACATACCGCAGCAAAGTGTCCTGCTGCCCGCCACAGCACACGCATCCAAACTGAACCTGAAAGTTTCTGCCAAAAACGTGGGCTACTACATGGGTGCAGGCGATGATGTACCGGCGTCTCTTCGCCAGATGGGCTGCAATGTGACTTTGCTCGGCGATACGGATCTGGAACCTGAAAATCTGAAAAGATTTGATGCCGTCGTTATGGGCGTACGCGCGTACAACACCAAAGACGGACTGGCCTTTCATCAGCAGGCACTGCTCGACTATGTGAAGCAGGGAGGCACGCTGATTGTGCAATACAATACCAACTTTGAATTCGTCCTGGATGCCGCCGGTCTCGCGCCGTACCCGATCAAGATATCACGCGGCCGTGTAACCGACGAGAGCAGTGAGGTTCGTATGATCGCACCAGAACATCCGGCGCTCAATACACCCAATAAAATCACTCCGGAAGATTTCAATGGCTGGGTGCAGGAACGCGGACTCTATTTCCCCTCCGAATGGGATGCCAGCTTCACAGCACCACTCTCCATGAACGATCCGGGCGAAAAACCGGCCGACGGATCGCTCCTGATTGCCTCGTGGGGTAAAGGCCACTACGTATATACCGGGTTGTCGTTCTTCCGGGAGCTGCCGGCCGGTGTGCCGGGAGCCTACAGGTTGTTCGCCAATCTGTTATCGCTGGGCAAATAACCGGACAGGAGCCGCAAAAACCCGTTCCTTTGCGTTTCCATTTCTGAAGAAAGGGAAACTGAAGACCATTAAAGTATGTCCATACGCGCGATAACAATCCTCGCAGTGCTGCTCACAACGGTATCTGCCTTGTATGCACAGTCGCCTGCACCAGCCACGCAGGATACCCAGAAGCTGAAGATTGAGACAGCACTGCTGATTGAAAACTTCAGGAAGGGCGACCGTGAAATGCAAAAACTGAGCGGCAATGTACGGCTGCGCCAGGAGGACATCCTGATACACTGCGACTCGGCCATTATGGACGGCGACCATGCCATCCTCAAGGGCGGAGTGGTTATTGAACAGGGAGATACCGTCAAAATATTCTCGGATTCCACACACTACAGAGCCGACACCAAACAGGCAGATCTGTTGGGCAACGTAGTGCTTGAAAACGGTGTTCAGCAATTGTTCACCAGTAAAATGCACTACGATGCCGCCCGGAAAATTGCGGATTACCAAAATGGTGCCACCATGTCCAACGGCCAAAGCAGGCTGAAAAGTCGCCGCGGATACTACCACGTGAATGAAAAGGAGATTTTTCTCAAGGGAGATGTGCTGGCTACAGACCCCGATTTCACCATGCGCACCGATACCATGACTTTCAATACGGAGGCTCAGATGGTGCGCTTCGTTGCTCCCACGCTGGTAAGCCAGCGCGACAGCAAGGTATATACCGAGGGCGGATTCTATGATATCCAGAATGATTTCGCTTCTTTTGACAAAAATCCACAGTTCATACGCGATGGAGAACGGGGGTACGCCCGAAAAATGCGTTACAACGGAACCCAGAAATCTTATACCCTGGAGGGCAACGCACACGTGGAGAACGACAAAAAAGGCGAAATAACCGACGCTGAAGTCATTATCTACTTCGAGGAGTCGGAAACCATGCGTCTGAAAGGGAACGCACACTTCCGCGACAGCACCCGCGATATCCGCGGTGAAGATATCAG
>CAIYFY010000242.1 GCA_903925535.1 uncultured Bacteroidota bacterium
GCAGAGAAGAGGGCAGAGAAGAGGCCCGTGCACTTACTATCGGTACTTTTCTGCTCAAAATGCCTGCAATGCCGGACGAAGAAGTCGCCAGTCTGTTCGATGTGACGGTTGAGTATGTAAAGGGGCTTCGGGAGAAGATGAAGGCTAGGTGATATTCCTCCTTTGTCGGAATGACAGACCCCTGTCCTGTAAAATAAAAACCGCCCGGTCATTCCGACTGCAAGGAGGAAACTCACTGTGGTTTCTGGGTTTGTTTTACACGTTTACCGGACTTTTTTTCGCATTTGTAAAACCGCAGAGTTTCGCAGAGTTTGACGCAGAGTTACGCGGAGAAAGATACTTCGCATCACTCTGCGGTTACCTCTGAGCTCTCCCGCTCCAGCACGGCCCGGTTCACCGGTACCACGCCGGGTATCTCGCAGACCTGGCCGCCGGCCAGATTGGACAGTCGGGCTACGTTAGCTTCATCTATGCATGCAGACAGACACAGGGCAGCGATACTAATCACGGTGTCGCCGGCACCGCTGACGTCGGCTATTTTTCTGGGTACAGTGGGGTAGAGCACTCCCGGCCCTTCGCCCTTCAGGTACAACCCGTGCTCCGAAAGGGTCAGCATAGTGTACCGGTTGTTCAACTTCTCCTCCAGAAAGCGGGCTGCCTGTTCAAGGGACTCAAGGGTGGGATAAACCGGAAACGGCGCGCTTTCCCGTATTTCCTTCAGATTGGGCTTGAATAAATCAACCCCTTTATACGAAAGAAAATGCTGTTTTTTGGGATCTACTGCCACAAAAACACCCTTTTCTTTCGCTATTTTTATTGTTTCGGCTATTATATGCTCCGTGAGCACGCCCTTGTTGTAGTCCTGCAGAATCATTGCGCGCACAGGGTAGCGCGTGATCAGCGCGCGTACGCGGGTGAGCAGCATGTCAGCTTCCTGCGGACTCAGTTCATGGGTGTCTTCACTGTCTATCCGGAGCATCTGCTGGGAGTTGCCAAGGATACGCGTCTTGACCGTCGTGCGCCGTTCGGTCGAAATACAGATACCTTCGCTGATGAGTCCGGGCTTGTTGAGCAGCTCCTCCGTGAGCAGCCTGCCGTCGGTATCGTTGCCGGCAAAGCCGCACAACAGGGGTATAGCTCCGAGCGCCTGAATATTAAGTGCAACATTGGCAGCCCCGCCCAGGCGATTATCGGTTGACTGGTGCAGCACTACCGGAACCGGAGCCTCGGGCGAGATGCGGTTTACGCTGCCCGTGAGGTACCGGTCAATCATCACGTCACCGACGATGATGACGTATTGTCCGTCTGTTTTTTCGAATATTTCCTTTGCTGTCATCGGTTTTAAACTCAGGCACCTGTTTTTTTCTTCCAGTATCGCAACAGTCCGGCTACCGACATGAATGCCGGGTTGGCAGCTTCGTAGCGAGCCAAATCTGACGCTGCCACTCCGTTTTCGCGCAGGTCGGATTGCACAAATTCCTGAAAACGGGGTACAATTTCTGCGGGAGGTGTCTGCTGGTCGAACCATGGCTTCATCCAGGCGGCCCACGAGAGCAGGCGCTTCTCCAGTTCATCCAGGTGCGTGTGTTTGTCGGCCACCGCGTCAAAATGTGTCAGAAACAGCCGTTCCGTTTTCAGCTCCCTGAGCAGCTGAATGGAGGCCTGCCAGTCCTCGATATGAATATCCGGAGGCGGACAGGGCGGCATAACCGGGCCGCCTCCGATTTTCACCCCCGCCACATCACCAGTGAATACTACTGATTCTCCGGAGGCATCGGTGACTTCCCATACTATGTGATGTACAGCGTGCCCCGGCGTGTGCCAGGCGGTGAAGGAAACGCCCCCGTATTCAATAGTTTCTCCGTGTCCGGGCGCATACAACTGATTTTCCGGAATGGGTCGCATTTCGCCCCA
>CAIYFY010000243.1 GCA_903925535.1 uncultured Bacteroidota bacterium
GAAGAGAACCAGTCGGACTACAGGCCAGCGTTTGTGGAATTGCTGAGGCGGGGGGAAGAGGGAGCCAATACACCTAGATCCTGAATTTTCTGAGCCAAAAACTTCCGGGTTTTTACCTGAAAATGTGTGCCACTTAAGAGAATAACATCATAAAATTTCGTGGAATTTCTTCAGCAATCAGACGTTTATTAACCGTAATTTCGAACAAAATCTGCCTGAGGTTTTCCTTTTATCAATAAACAAGCAGCGATGAAACAGTTTTCCCCGGTTCTTTTTTTCCTTTTTTTTGTATCTTTTCAAACTTTTGGACAGAGAACGACAGTTAATTACATCTACTTTGAAGAGGTGGATGTTGACAAGTTTTTTTATACATACGAGAACCCCCGCGAAGATAATGAAGAAGGCGTAACGGTTTTTTCCTATACCAAGGGAAAACAAAAATTCTATTTCACCGTGGAAAATGAATATGAAAGAGCTCTTACGGCACCAGTTGGAATGAACAATGCAGAAAATACTGAAATTAGTGACTCGCTCGTTTCGGATATCAATAATCAGTCGAAAGTGGTAAAACTTGTTTTCAGGCGAAGTACATCAAGCTACCACATACACACGGTATTATCTGCGTCAATGCTCTCGTTTGAGGGCCCGAAGTGTATAGTCAGAAATCAATATACTGGTTTTGCTTTTGATACTACAGATTTGAATTTTTATGACAATCTGGCACTGAACAAGGCAGAAAATACGGTGTACTATGACGTAGCAGCCAGAAGGATGTGCCTCCGACAATATAAATTTACCTGTAAAAGCCAGAAAAACAGACAGTTTGTTTCCGAACTGGAAATTATTCCTTCTGTGGGGGTAGTATATGAGCGTACAGGTACGGATAAAACTCAGGCAGACGACAATGAGGTCACTCTTTCTGAAATAGGCAATTCCGGCTTTGCTGATTATGTAGCAAAAAAATGTAACCAAACACCAGTATTCCCCGATGATTCGACACCGTTTTTTGATCCATCCAATACGCCGCTTTTAAAGGAATATCGCTACGGAAATATCACAGTAAATATTTCCTGTCCCGAGTTGCTGGGTTATGGCAAGCACGTTGTCCAGCGCGGCGATAATCTGTACGGCATCTCAAGAACGTATGGAGTTCCTGTAAAAATACTGGCCAAATGGAACGATATTCAGGACGTAAATGTAATTGAAGTCTGTCAGGAAATATGGTATATACCTCCACCCGGAGAGGCTCCTGTCGTACCAATAAGAGAATTGGGAGAAACAAAAATATATGGCAAGATCATTGACCAAAGAAAACTGTATCCGTATGATTTGGATGGACAGGCTTTGGTAGGTAGTGGAAGTACCACTGGTGCAGGTGGCATCAAGCCACTCAAGGTAGGTAAAGGACAAGCTGCTACTTCAGGAAGAAACGGGAGCGGTGGGTCGTATTCCACACCGGTGCTTATTCACAAAACTGTAAAAGACAATAGGCTCAGTGCCATTGCCACTGAACTGGGTTATTCTGCCCGGGAACTCGCCAGTTTGAATAATATGAAGGAGGATGAAATCGTCAAGGCAGGAACCGAGTTGAAGGTGCCACGCAAAAAAGACGAGGACGATCTGGATTTCGAGATTACTCCTGTAGAACATATCGAAAAAAACTACGATGAATATAATGTATATGAATGGTATGATTGGGACGAAGCAGAGCTGGATAGTACCTACTACATGAATATGGAAGCAAATACGAAAACGAAATTGAAGCAGTACTCTCAAGCTGCAAGTATATACGAGGATATCAGATTAACACACGAGCGTAAACTTGTCAAAAATTATCGGAACTACACTATTGATTTGTACAATCTGGCCAATGTATATAAACTGCAAAAACGCTACTCCAAAGCCGAGGCAATATATCTGGAAATACAATCAATTCTGGAGACCGTATATGGGCCAACCGACCCCGGTTATGTGAAAAACCTGAATGATCTGGCGAGTTTGCAACACGAACAGGGGAAATACTCCAGTGCCGAGCAGATGAAAGTCAGAGCGGTGGCAATGGTACATGATCAACTGTCAAGTGCGATTATGTACTCATCCGAGAGGGATATGGCGGGATACCTCCACTACGAACTTGACAGACTAAAGGATATTCCATCCTATCTGTATTCCGGGCATTACGGAGCTAACATGAAGGGGGCAGCCTATAACGACGCCCTTTTTCAGAAAGGGTTTCTTCAAACTGTTGCCCAGCGACTCAATCTGTTGAGCGCTGATATTCCCGAAGCGGATTCTTTGAAAAAACTGCTAAAACGATATCGAAACGACCTGTACAAAGAGCGTTTAAAAGAAATAGACAAACGTATTAATGCGCCTCAACTGGAAGAAAAAATTGACGAACTTGAACGTTCCATTACCCTTAAAATAACCGGAAATAAGGAACCAGTAAGTCTGGTGCAATGGCAAGAGGTACAATCGGCGCTCAAACCGAATGAGGCTGCCATCGAGTTTCTGCGTTTCCCGGTTTTGTTGCCCCGAAAAACAGACAGTGTCATGTACGCTGCGCTGATTATACGGCCCGGTACAGACTCGCCGGAATTTATACCGCTGTTTGAAGAAAGGGATCTTGCGGCTCTGTTGAAAACCAATGGTTCCACCAATACCAGTTCGCTGTATGGTGGCGTTGACAGAGGCTTTATCAAAAGTGGCAGTAACAAGAAAATATCGCTGTATCAGCTAATCTGGAATCCGGTCAGTCAGTCCTTGAAAGATGTGGAAACCATATATTACTCCAGCGCTGGTCTGCTATATCGCATAAACATTGGTGCAATCTGTATTGCACCGAAAACAATGCTATCCCACCAGTACAAGTTTGTTCAACTGGGAAGTACCCGTCAGATTGTTTCATCGGATGACTCTGCGTTGAAGAACAGGAATGCTGTTTTGATGGGTGGAATTCAATACGAAGCCGATTCAACGGCTATACAGGCCGCTATCGGGGAGCTTGATCAACTCGCGGTTCAAAATATCAGAGGTGGACAATATTATTTCCAGTCAGACTCCACCGGGCGATACATAGAGCGCTGGAATAGCCTTGAGTTTACCGAAATGGAAACAGCTGATATATCCGCAATACTTGAAAATGCCGGGTATCATACAAACAGATTATCCGGCTACCAGGCCACCGAGGAGGTCTTTCACGTCATTAACGCAAAGGGAGGTTCTCCGCGGGTGTTGCACATTGCCACCCACGGATTTTTTCTACCCGATCCGAAAGAATCCGGAGCGGAATCGCAGAATAACGTATATAAACGGTCTGAGAATCCGCTGATTCGCTCGGGAATCATTTTGGCCGGGGGTAATCACGCCTGGGCTACCGGAGAACCGGTGAAGCCGGGCCTCGAAGACGGTATTCTGACGGCCTACGAAATCAGTCAGATCAACCTGTCGAACACCGAGCTGGTGGTGTTGTCGGCCTGCGAAACGGGGCTTGGCGATATTCAGGGGAATGAAGGGGTATATGGCCTGCAGCGTGCTCTCAAAATTGCCGGGGTCAGGTACCTTGTGATGAGTCTGTGGAAAGTTCCCGACGAGCAGACTGCCGAGTTTATGAAGCGGTTCTATCAAAACTGGCTTGAAAAGGGGATGACCATCCCCGACGCTTTCCGGCTCACTCAGCACGAGATGCGCGAGCGGTTCATTAATCCGCACAGCTGGGCCGGGTTTGTGTTGATTGAGTGAGTTCGCTGGATTAATGTCAACGTTTGAACCTGGAGGATGGATATGCTCACGTCGCACACAGCGGCCCGGGTGGTATGGCATTCTGCAGCGCGGTGTCCCACGACAGGTATGACAGACCGGGTGGGGCTGATATGCACACAATCATCCACGATGCGCGCATGGCAGTCCGGTTGTCACGCCTGCTCACGCACGCGCCCCACACCTGAAGCCGAGCCTGCCCCGACACCTCGGGGAGTACGGCTGCGTTAGCGGCTTTGCCGCTGCCCCGGGGTGTGTCTGAAAAATACTGGCGAGATCGGAAACAGCAGATTTTGGGTTCTGGACAAAGGTGCTTTTGAGGGTAATATCGGCTTATATAGCCATCAAAAGATCTGTCGGACAGGTTCCAAAAGATGCGTTTCGGGCAGGCATGTATTTTTCAGATACACCCTAACACCCGAATCGTCGAGTGCAAGCCTATTCACGCGATTCAAGTTTAAGTCCATTGAGCGTACGAAGCGGTACCACCACCTCGGAGAGGCTGGCAATTATTCTTGACAGCGGTTGAAACAAGGCTACCGGATACACAGGAATATGACTTTCCTTCGGGATTCCTCAATTCAAATTTTATTCGGAAAAATAAAAAATATTTACCCTGTACGGAATTATTTTTCACCACATCATGTTATACAAAAAGATATGCGGAAAATGCGAAGTGGAAACTATAACACAACCTTAACTGTGACACCACTTGCAGAGCAATAATAACCCCTGCACCTTTGCGTTTATAATCGCGTATCAGTTAATTATAATCCATTTTAATTACTCTCACTTCCAAACCTTTCTTAGAATGAAACAGTTGCCCTTTCTGATTCTCACCATGCTTTCCATCGGTTTCACAGCATGCACAAAAGACACATGTAGTTCTGACGTCATTTTCGAGAATATCACCAATGACACGTACAATCTCTACATTGACGGTGAATACAAACTGAAGATCACCAATGCAAAGATGGAGAAATTCGAACTGCCCGAGGGCAGTCACGTTGCCAGGGTCGAGCAGGTAACCGGTGTTTTCCTCTTTCCCAGAGTCGAAACCTGGGACTTGGAAGTAGGTTGCGACAACCCAATCATGCTGAAAATCAGGTAGTACCCGCTACCCTGCCCCGATATACCATCGCCCCATCCTTCGCCGGTTTTTCCGGTTGGGATGGGGTGTTTTTTTTTGATTTTCAAAAAATAACTGTATATTTATATGAGGTAATCCTGCCGGGAGGGCCTGTATCATTATTAAAACCACCTCATAAAGCCATGGGACAATCTTTCGTAAAAAATTACATGCATATTGTGTTCAGCACAAAGCATCGTGTACCGCTTATTACTCCAGACATAGAGCCGGAACTTCACCGCTATCTCGGAGGAATATGTAATTCTCTTAATTGCCAATCTGTTAAGGTTGGAGGATATACTGATCACGTGCATATTTTATGCATGCTATCCAAGAATATTGCTATGTCACAACTCATGCAAGAGTTGAAATCGAGCTCTTCCAAATGGATCAAAACGCTCGGACCGGATTTTCGTAATTTTTACTGGCAAACCGGATACGGTGCCTTCTCGGTCAGATCTTCCGATATTGATGGCGTTGTGCGTTATATTGAAAACCAGCACGCTCATCATAGTGAAAAGTCATTTCAGGATGAGTATCGGGCGATATTGACTAAAAATAAACTTGAATGGGACGAACGGTATGTTTGGGGTTAACGTTCATTCGACACTCGCGGAGGGTTATACCCACCGCTGGAGCTCCAGGGTGGGTGTTTTTTCGGGGCCGCTCGCGTGAGGGGCCTCCTCCACGAGGGGCCTCCTCCACGAGGGGCATCCCCCACGAGGGGCCTCCTCCACGAGGGGCCTCCTCCACGAGGGGC
>CAIYFY010000244.1 GCA_903925535.1 uncultured Bacteroidota bacterium
ACACCCGGCGCAAGCGCCGCATCCACCCACGATTGTCCCGATATCAGAGATGCTGTTTTACTTCCTTGTCCGGTGTTCTACAGGACGGACAGTTTCCGAAATCCGGATTATCCGCTAACAAAGAACTCAGAAACCGCCAATAAAAGTCTCGAGACTGACAGACTGATCAAGGCCAAGTTTCTGGCGGAGTCGCGACCGGTTTCGGTAAACACTTTCCTGTGAAATGCCCGATATATTGGCAATCTGACTGCTTTCAAGACCAATTTTGATAAAGATAAACAGCCTCGTTTCACTGGTCGTTATACCCGGGAAGCTGTTTTTCAGTCGAACAATAAAATTGGGAAACTGCTTTTCAAAGTTTTCCCGAAAATCGTGCCAGTCGTGCTCGGTGAGCATACGCAGGGGCTGGACAACAGGTTCCTGACTGGGAGAGGTGTTGATCTGGAGTTCGAGACTTGAAATAAGCTGATTTTTAAGTTCCAGCAAGTTTTGCAGCGAGGCAACTTCTTCTGTTTTCTGCGCAAGCGACGCGTTGGCAATCCTGAGTTCCTGTTGCTGAATAAGCTGATGCGCTTCCAGCAGTTCCTTTTCCTGTTCAAGGATAATCCTTTTTCTGCGCTGTCGGTCGAGCAGGAGTCCGAGCGTCAGGATGCCGAGCAGAAACACGATGGACAGAGCTGCAATTTTGAATTGATGTGACTTTTGCCTGGCGGTAAGAAACTTTACCTGACTGGCCTCCCGCTCGAGCGCGGCCTGAGATTCCAGTCGCCCTATAGTGCGGTCTTTTTCAGCACTGAAGAATATCCGGGAGTAACGGGCACCCGCCTGTATATGGTGCAATGCTTCCGGCAGCTTGTTTTTTTGCTGGAAAATATTCGACAGTTTGTAGTGAATAGAGGACATGGCGGAAGTATCGGGCGTAGTCTCAAGTGCTTGCCTGTAATATTCGAGTGCCAGATCCGGCTTGCCCATCCCCTTGTAACAATCGGCGAGCGAAGACAGGATATCGCCAACTTTCTGTCTGTTTTTTATTTCGAGATTGCTGGCGAGCGCCAGTTTGAGCCGTGGAAGTGCTTCGTCGTATCTCCCCAGTTCTGTCATTGTTTTGCCATACAGATAGTGACCGTTGGACGAGTCTGCTATAATATGTTGCTGTTGCCTGATTGTTTCTGCCTCGCTTACATAAATCAGGGCCGAGTCAGGTTTCCCCATACTCAGGTAAATCTGGGTCATTTGTTCAACGGCTCTGACTGTTTGCCCTGTGTTATTGAATTGGCCCAGGTAGTCCAGGGTCTGTTTTCCCCAGTACAGTGCCTTGTTCAGGTCGCCGCTGACCAGGCAGGCGCGTGCCAGTTCGAATCTTGTTTCATACTTCCGAACCTGGTGAAGTGCATCCGATTTGTCGGAAAAGAATTCAAATACTTCCAGAAGGAGAGAGATCGCCTGCGGATAATCGCCCCTGAGCATCAGGCATCTCGCCATGTACCTTTTGGCATCGTTAGCCCTGAATAACTGCTGCTGCTCCGTTGCCAGCGTGTAGCTTTCCTGCAGACAGGACAGTGCCTCATTGAAATTACCGGAAGTTACAAATCGGTTTCCCCGTATCATCTGAAGAAACGATCGGACATTGTCGTCGGGGAGAATCACCGCCGCAGTATCGAGCCACCGCTCCGTTTCACCCGAGTCGGGTACTTCCGGCAGCCGGTAGTACAGGCTCTCCGTTGCATATCTCCACCATTTCCGGGGTACCGTTTGCCGTACCTGCCGGAAACAGTTTCCCGGGGTACTGTAATGCAGTCCGGCCTGCACCTCGGCATCGAACCACCCGGCAAAGTAGCTGGAAGCATCTGCTCCCGCATCATCGGCCATGGAACTTTGATGCGGTGTGTCACAGGATGCAAACGCGATGGTGAC
>CAIYFY010000245.1 GCA_903925535.1 uncultured Bacteroidota bacterium
ACATCTCTCTTTCTTTACTCAGGGTATCCTCTCCTCTTCCCTTACCTATTTTCTCGCTTCCTTCCTGTCAATGAACTCTTTTTTTTGGGCGTTCCCCCCGAAAGGGAGCGCAAAGATAGGATGAGTATTTCCTAACGACCAAATGTTTTTTCATTTTTTTTCTGAGCAGATGCACACTGAATCCTGCCAGGATCGAAGAATACCTCTTGCGGTGAAATTAATACTTGCAATTGTGCAGGTATTCCCTTAATTTTGAAAATCAACCTCTTTCTCACCAAAATAAAAAAAATAAAAAATGTTTTCCCTGATTCGCCGTCCGTCACTCCGCGAGTTGTGTGAGTGTGCTATTCACCTTGTTTACCCGGAATTGTGTGTCGCGTGCAATCGCGAGCTGCCTGCCACCGATAACTGCTTCTGTTTGCCATGCAGTCTGAAGCTCGTTCCCTTTCAGATGGAACGCCCGTCTGATAATGCCTTTACCGACCGCTTCTGGGGGCGGGTTCCCGTTGAATGGGGTGTTGCGGCATATCATTTCAGCAGAAAAAGTCCAGTGCAGAAGGCACTGCATCAGTTGAAGTATCGAAATAATCCCGATGTGGGAGTTAAAATGGGGCGGCATCTGGCGGCCCGACTGAAAATGAACCCGCTGGTTCCGCATTTTGACGTGATTATTCCTGTTCCCCTCCACCAGGCCCGCGAACGACTGAGGGGCTACAACCAAAGTGCGATGTTCGCCAGGGGAATTTCGGAAATCATGGATGTGCCGGTTCGTACCGACTGTGTGATGCGGATTATGGCCACCTCTTCCCAGACCAGAAAAAAAAGAATGGAACGTTTCAGCAATGTATCCGAGGTTTTCGCTGTTGTGAAGCCGGATGTTCTGAAAGGGAAGCGTATTTTGCTGGTGGACGATGTACTTACCACCGGGGCCACCCTCGAATTGTGCGCAGCCGCGCTTTCGCAAGTGGAAGGGGTGCGAACAGGTATGGCTACTATTGCTGTTGCCGACAAATGAAGCGTATTTTGCTCCGTCAGATTTCTGACATATATATACTGTCTGTTTTGCTGGACGAACTTCTGACTGCCATGGCTGCCTCTCCCATGAATATTCACATCAGCCGTATCGCTTTTGAAATAAAAATTCCGGCCCGGGTGCTGAAGACTCTTTCGTCTTTGCACCTGGAGCCGGAAAATACCGGCGATATATGCGCCGGCGACTTCAAAACCTTAATTGCCAATATTTTGTGCCGGTATCCAACCATTCATATATGGCAAATGAACGACGGTACCTGGTTCTTTGAGATGTGATCAGTCAATTTTCCCGAGACCGGGTCCTGTTGAAACGGTATGGTCGCACCTGGATTCAGTTTCCAGGTCTGTACCTGCATAGCGCTCGCAGGAACAACCCCAGTATTCATCAAATCCACAGGTATTGCAGCCGCTCCCGCTGCATATCTGATAGGATTGTCCGGCGATCCACAGTCCGCTGCTGTTTTCTTTCAGTCCGATCATGACGGTACACCCGTTTTCGGGGTCTTCCGTACGGGTACCTTTCAGAAACAGATGCGGCTTGCCGTGTATTTCTCCTATATAAACGGAGGTGACGCCGGTGAGTCCGGGGGTTACTGATTGTGCCGACTGAACAAGTGTCTGTTCGGAGACAAGCAGGTGCCAGCGATTCAGCAGATCAAGTCCTGCCACGGGATCGGTAGCAGGATCAAAATGCTGCTGTTTGATGGCGTCAGCCGGGTTCAGCAGTGCCATCAGGACGATGATGCAGAGTTGTTTCATTCAGTTGCGCGGGTAGAGGGTTACTTTTTTCAGGTTAATCAGCCGTACGCTCTGCTCGCACGAGCCGCTGCCCTTCACGCAGGCACACGCAGGCGAGAGGGAGCACTCCCTGCAGTTGCCGGTACTGCTGCAAGAGATAACCAGCTGATCGGTATAGAAGGTTCCGGTGGCGGTTTCTGTCAGCAGAATGGCCAGGGTGATGGCGGCTTCAGGATGGCTGTTGCTGCGGCAATAGGCCAGCAGGTAGCCCGACCGGGCAAATCGAACCAGCCGGACGGAATCAACGAATGAAACGCCGGGTATGCTTTCCCGGACAGACAGCGCCAGCACTTCAGAGTCAACCAGCATTTCGAGGGTGTCAGTGTTCTTTCTGATGGCGACAACGTCGGTTGCAGGATCGAATGTGGTGGCTCTCTGAGCACCGGCGATCTGTCCGAGGAAAACAAATATAAGAGAAACAAGGGTGTACTTCATGGTTTGCGGGGTTATTGGTGAGTTTATTCCGATGCGCCGTACAGCATGTCTTTCAACCGGGAGCCCTGTACCTCCGGCATTCTGTAGGCACTGTTGAATTTTTCCAGGGTTTGCCCGATGTCCGATTTCAATTGCCGGAATTCATCGGGCAGTACTGATTCGCAGGTTTTTTCATGTTCGTAGCTGTCGGCTATCTTGGCAAACTTCTTGTAATACTCGGCTCCCTGATTCACAAAATCGCTGTACCGGGTGATGAACATCACAACCCTGTCTATGGCAAACTGCAGGTTGGTTTCTGCTTTCAACAGCAATCTGGGGTCGCTCTGCTGGGTACTTGCGCTTGTTGTGCCTTGCTCACCCAGCGCTTTGGCCACCATATTGTCGAGCAGGCTGTAAAGTCGCTCCCAGTCGTCGCTTTGCCGGCACCCCTCCAGGGTAATGGTATAGCCAACCTGTCTGGAGCAATCTGAAAACAGGGCTTCGCAGTCGCGGCGCAGTGTCAGATTGGCATCGCGCAGATAGCCGGTTTCGTAGTAAATGACGTTCAGGTCGTTGTGCATGCTGACGGTGAAGTCCAGAATACAGGCTATTTTTTCCTGCGATTCCTTCCGGTCCTTGTCCTCGGTGCCGCTCATCATCATTCCTGCAATGGAAAAAGCGGCCGACAGGTACGGATTGCTGCGCATCAGTTCGGGCATGGTGAAGTTGAACTTTTTCTTCATTTTATCCTCCAGCAGTGTACGTACTTCCTGAAAAGCGGGGTAGTGGTGCGGATTTGAAATCTTGAGCAGGTCCTGCTGGGCTTTCAGGCTGCTGAAGTGATGATCCATGCTGAGAATTTTTTCATACAGCATCTTGATGATTTCAATGGCCTTTCGATAGCGCATCTTGGTAAATTTCAGCTGATACTCGGCTTCGGTTTCCCTAAGTTGCTCTTCTGCGCGCAGGCGCTCGCGCAAGAGTCTGAATCCTTCCCCGGGACTGATTCCCGGTTCGTCGAGTTCTGTATCAATCTGCCTGAGGCGGGCGCGCAGCTGACTGCGCGCCACCTCATACTGCAGGCTCAGAGGAGCATTGTCGGCTTCCGAACGCAGAAGGAAATGCCCGATCCAGTTTTGCGTTGTGTCGCAAACCGCACTGTCCGGTGATGCCTGCAGGCAGATGCCTGAAACCAGAACCAGAACAACCGTGATCCATACGGGTGTGTTGTGTGGCAATGTTCTCATGGCTGTCGGTTTTATATGATAGCGTGAAGAATTGTTACTTCTTTTTCTCGTCAAGCATGAAATGCAATCCCAGATTGATCTGTCCTGCGCCGTATCCGATGGCTGTGATATATTCCAGTTTCCGTGTTGCCGGGCATGCTACCATTCGTCCTTCCAGCACAAGCGACATGTTGCGGTATATCCGCGGATTTAATCCGAAGCCAAGGAACCCGCCCAGCGGATTGCCCCTGCGGAACTCTGTGCCGCGCAGTGGCCGCTCCTGCTGTCCGCTCCTGGCATATCCCTGTGTGAATCTGCTGCGAACGTCCGCAAAAACGCCCAGTCCGCCGTTCAGGTACAGCCACGGGAACGGCCTGTATTCCGGAACAAAAGCCAGATAGGCCTGATTGATCTCATAGCGCCCGTTGTAATTTTCCAGATTTCCGAGCGGATCGGGAACCTGATAGATGAAAAAGTGGGCGAACGAGTTCAGGCCGGTTTCTGCTCCTATGCAGAATTCTTTTGTCAGGTGTTTTGTACACGACAGGGCAAACTGGTAGTTTGGCTCATCGCGGTAGCTGTTGAGATCAGCAGCCTGTGCATCGGCCACCACATCAATGGTGCCCCAGGCCAGTCCGGTTTTGAATGACAGGTTGTACTGGGCGTTTGCATCAAATGCAAACAGGGTTAGCAGGAGAACAAAATGGATGTTTTTCATGATGAACATATTGAAATTGTGAGTGAATTACTGCGGATTGAGCAGAAGCGGTATTTCCTTCTGACAGCGCTGTGCAGGTGGCAGTGGTACTCCGATCGCGTATCCGATTTCGGTATAAACCTGTGCCACGCCTCCGGCATTCGGCGCACCGTTTATGGTGCCCCAACCGCCCGGATTGTTGAGTGCGAGGTGCGATGAAACGGCCGACATTCGGTTTTGCTGGCTTCCGTCGAGGCTTCCCCAGATCCAGTTGGCCATATAATCGGTACAACAGTGGGGGGCAGACGGCGAAGGGGAACCGCCTGTGAGTACTCCTGTCAGGTGGAAGCTGCTGTTGATACGGGCTGTACTGTGCCAGCAGCGGCGTCCGCTTACGCCCAGTGAGGAACCGCTCATCACAAAGCATGAAACCGGATCATTCGGACGCAGGGTGATGTTGGCAGTACCCTGACAGAGTGGTTTGCTGACGAGTGCGCTCGAACATTCCTTGACGTCGTTGTAGCGGAGCAGCATACTGTCCAGATCGTCAGCAATACGACGAATCTGGTCTGCCAGTCCGTCTATCTGTCCGGTCTTGACTGAAATAATTGTCTCGGTTACTCCGGCGCCTATTTTCAGGATGTCGGTAATGATATTGAGGGGCACACCACCCTTGCATGTTGAAGTGGCAACAGCTGAACCTGCACCAAGAATGCGGACATCTGAAAGGTCATTTACATTTTCGCGGGTGACGAACGCCACCGCCCAGTCCTGGGTTTGCGCCGAGGCGTCCTGCTGGAATATGCATCCCTGGCCACCTGTGTTGGTACGGGCCTCTGCAGTGCTGTAATATCCGTAGCTCAGTTTCACCGTTTTGGCGCAGTCGCAGGCCTCCGGCAGTTCCTCGGTGGAAAGACACAGGAGATGATAGCCAATACGGGCGCTGTTTTCAGAGAGGGTACCCTCGCCGATTGTCCATGATTCCATGCGGCGCTTGTTGCCTGCCAGGTGACCGGTACTTTCCAGTATCTGCTGTTTGGCCGGGCCTTTGAAGATGCCTCCTCTGTACCAGAAACTGGCTTCGTTATAATGTGTAAAACTGGTATTTTCGATCCTGGGGCCGATAGAGTAATTCATCGGCCCGTCGGTGTCGGGTGTGGCAACCGATATCTGGTTCATCACGAAATTGCACAGGCAGGGGCCCTCGGATGAACGGTTGACAAAGGCGCTCTTCACCAGTGTCTCAGGGTATAGTCCTTTTGTGGAAGCGGGCAGTACGGCACCGTTCATGGCATATCGCTGGACAAAGGCGATTTTTTCATATACTGTTATGCCTTCCAGATCTCTTACATAGCGGGAGAAGGGAATCTGCTGTCCTTCCACTGCCACGTATTCCGACAGGGCCCGGTACAGTTTGTCTGATACAGCTACCGGATCGCCTGCGCGCCAGGGGGTGGTCTGAATGACACCTAGGGTGTAGGTAACGCCTGCTGGTCCCGCAGCTTTTACCTCGTATTGCTGTCCGGATGGAAGGCCTGTTACAAGTACCCTGTTATTTTGCAGGGAAAGCGGGCGTACGTCGGACGCATTGCTTTTGTTTACCAGTTTTACTCCAGAAATTGCGCCCGGGCTGAACTCGAGTGCGGCCTGAATTCCGTCAGAGTAGAATATAACGGAACTGGAAGCGAGTGCGGGTATGCCGTTGGCGAGCCGGTATTCGTCAAGCAGTTTAGGGTCGGGTGAAAGGTACACACCGGGTGCCGGGTCGTCACCTTCAGTATCCTGGGCTTTGAGGGTGTTACACAGGGATGCGCTCAATACGAGCAGGAGCAGAATAATTTCTTTTTTCATGGGTTTCAAATTGAGTGGTGGTTCATTTTTCGGGGTTTACTGCCAGCGGGCTTTTTTGTAGGGCGCTGGTGGTACTGATAGATTTCCGCAGTTGATGGTGCCCCCGGAGACGGGAGCCTTGCCTGTCAGGTGAATGATTCCTGCTACCACCGGTGTTGCCTGCGAGGTGCCGCTCAGTGTGGCATACTTCCCGTTTTTGTGGGTGGAATAGACATTGACGCCGGTAGCTACCCAGTCCACCACGGTGGTACCCCAGTTGGGGAAGGTCGCGCATGCGCCCACGCAGGTGGATGCGCCCACTGTAACTACTCTTGTTCCGTTGATACACCCCGGACTGCACTGATTGGCCTTGCCGGTGTTGTTGCCTGAAGCGATACATACCCATGTGCCCGAATTACCCAGATTGATGATGGCATTGCGGAGGGCCGGGTTGTTGTTGGCGCAGTTGTTTACGGGATATGTGCCCAGACTGAGGTTTACCACATCCCCCTTGCCATCGTACTGAGCCACGTGGTTGAGACCCTGAAGTACTGAGGTCATGGAGGCCATGCCGGCGTTGGACAGCACTTTTACAGGAACCACTGGAGCTCCGGCAGACACACCGACTACACCGATACTGTTGTTCTTGGCTGCTGCAATACCGGCAACGTGTGTTCCGTGGCCGTTGGCGTCGTCATAGGTTTCACCTGTGATGAACGACTTCGCATACGGAAACAGGTCAATAACCGACAGATCGGGGTGATCAACATCTATACCTGTATCCAGAATCCACAGCCAGCGCTCGTCGGCGCCTGTGTAGGTGGAAAATCCGCCTGCGTTCTGGACAGCACAGGTAAGGGTCTGACCCATTGACTCGTATTCTCCCGGAAGTCCCTCTTCCGAGGGGATATCCATCTGAATCAGATAGTCGGGAGTTACACTTTCCACGTCCGGATTCAGGAGCAGTTTCGCTACCTGCTCCTCCTTCAGTGTGGCAGTGAAGCCGACGATTACATCCGTGAAGTTGGCCAGAACGTCGCTCTCGGCTACACCGGTACTTGTGCGTACCTGCGCGAGTTTGGTCAGGTTTGTCTGGCGCGCTGCCTGATTAAGATTGAACGTTTCCTGTCGGCCGGCAGTGGTAACCTCCTGAAGAACAACGGGTTTGGCTGACGTTTCCTTCAGTACAACAACGTACTGGCCCGGAATAGGTGCAGCAGGGGAGTCCTGAGCGCCTGCCATCCCGGCAAGCGTGATAATCAGGAGAAGTGTGTGGAAGATTTTCATGATTAGTAAAATTGAAGCGTGTTTTGGCCTACTCTGTGCGCTTTTCGGCTTCCGCGTCCGTACTCTGTTGACTGGATTTTCCGGAGAACTCCGTGGTTGATGGTATTCAGGGCTGTTTTCGGGCAATACTTTCCCCGGCCCCGGCCGACCTGTCCTGGTCACTTCTGACCTCAGACAGGCGGCGCGGGGTTCATCATGGTTCTTGTAAAAACGGGAAAGACTAACGGGGAAAAGGGGAGTTATGAAGCGTCTGGTTTAAAGTAAACTATCCAGGAATCGAGCGATTGGGCCATCAGATGGCGTCCGCTCGCTATCCTGATGAGTCTGCCGAACACACCGGGCCGAATATGTATCGGCGCATCCAGATGAAACCAGACCGAGAATGTATCAGGCCTGATTTGTCCGGGCAGATGACCGTTTAACGGGAAAGAAGCCAGTATGGCGCCGCTTTCAAGCAGGGTAATACAGGACAATACAGTGTGCTTTGTCCATACCGGCTCTTCGTTCCCGCGGGGTTGATTGGTGTCTGTCTTCAGCAGGTTATGTGCGGGGTCCAGTTGATACCGCTCGCCATAGTCGTCGCGGATTTTGGTCCATCTGACTGTTGCCGGCAGTGGCTGGTATATATTGATTTCGGGTTTGATCCTGATGTCTATCATGGCTGTGTTGGTTGTCGGTGACAAAAGTGCGGGTGTGTTCTTCAATCAGGTTGCGACAGTTGCGCAGGTTTTTCAGGTTGATTTTTGTTTTCAAATGCTGAATTTTTGGTTTTAAAAATTTGAAAATCAGTCGTTTGTGAATTTTATAATGTTCGCGCCCGACTGATTTTCTTCATGACGGATTTCAGCCGCCCATCACGTCAACGCCTATGATAGTACCGGCGCGCATCTTGATTCGGATGTAAAACTGTTGCATGTTGTTTCGATTTAAATGGTGAAGCGTGTTTGAATGACAGTGCAAAGATGAGGGCGTCTGAAAAGGTGAACCGCGACACTGCCCTGTGGAATAGCTTCCGAATATGTCTTGTTAAAATAGCAATGTTTTTTATAAAAAATTGATTGTCATTAGTTTATGCGTTTTTCATCGCTGTTTGCTGTTCGCAATTGTCAGGCTGTATTACTGGATTTTGTCGCGAATCCTGCTGTATGTCTGGAATTTTTCCCGGTTAGTGTACGTATTACAGGAGGCAAACAGGTGGAAAACAAGGGGAAATTGACTGTTTTTCGCATGTTTTGCCTCTGAAATGAGATTTTTAGTATTCTGAAAAGAAAAATATCGCTGGAATTTCTTCCTGAAAGTGTAATAAAACGGCAATTGCCGGGGTCAGACTTTTGTGTCATTCTTAATGGTTTAATTCACTTTCATCATCGGAAACCATTGCTATGATCAAGGAACTGACTGAACTGGTAACGCTTGCAGAGCAATCGTTACCCGGAGCGGAGGAACTGCTCCGTTTCTATTCCCGCGGAAACCGCGATGTGGAAAAACTTTTTTACGCCATACAATCGGCCACTTATCGCACGGAAGCGGACGCGATTCAGCGGATTGGTATCGGTGAACGCACAAAATTCAGACAGGTAGCCAGGGAGTTGCTCAGATGTCTGGAGCTGATGGCATTACATCTGGATTCTGAAAGACAGCTGTCGGACCCACTGAACAGCAGTCGCCTTCGCGGTTTCAGACTCACGGCTATTGCCAAATCGCTGTCGCCGCTGGCCTGCAAGCACGCTGCGAGGAAGTCGGCGGAGGAACTGCTGAAACTCGGACAGGATTACGGTCGCCCCGAATTTGTAGTGGAGGCATCCAGAATTCTGATGGATTATGTCTCGGTGGCGGGCGATGACCTGAAGACCTACGATAAATATCTGGAGTTGTACGAGCAGTACAGTGAGTGGCGCCTGGTGGAAGAAAAGGCCGTAATCTGCTTCGATCGCATCAAACTGCCGTCTATCAAACGGAAAACACTGCAGAAGGAGCTGGCTGAACAGGCACAGCGCTACCTGAATGATCTGGAAAATTATGCAGGGGTCATCAACTCGCACAATTTTCATGTATCGTACTACTCGCTGCTCTCGTACCGGCATACCATGGAGAGCAGGTACCAGGAGGCATCCGCCGTGCATGAAACAGCCATAGGCTACTTCAGCGCAAGGCCCTATCCCTGTCACCAGGCACTGAACATTTTTCATTATCTGGAAATTATGAATTGCTTTTACCTGGGTAGCTATTCCCGGGGTAACCGTTTTTTTTCAAGGGCACTCGATCTGGCCAGTCCGGGGACTTACAACTGGTTCAGTACCCTGGAACTCGGCTTTTACCTGAAAATGCATCAGGGTGAGTACCGGCAGGCTGCAGAGATATACCAGATGGCAGTAAAAAACAAAAAAATGGCGGTTTTGCGGGAGGCGCAACGCGAAACCTGGCATATTCTGGGCGCCTACCTGTATATCGTTCAACAATTAACCGGAAAACAAATACCCGAAGAAATGGCCCCCAAAATCAAGAGTACCCGATTCAGGAATGATATCCGCGATTTTTCGCAAGACAAGCAGGGTATGAACGTGGCTATTCTGGCCGCCGAAGTACTGCTGGAGTATGTGGAAGGCAAATTTGACAGCCTGTGGGATCGTGTTGCCGCGCTGGAAAATACCGGGAGCGATACCTGCGCAACAGCACGGAAACACACCGCTCCCAGTTGTTTATTAAAATTCTGGTGATCTTGTCGAAGTATAATTACGACAGCGAAAAGTTTCCGGAGAAGGTACGCCCCTATCTGGAAGAACTCCGGAAGGCGCCCCTGCAGTTGTCAAATCAGTCGCACGAACTGGAAATTATACCTTACGAGGCGCTTGTGCGCTTGCTCACGGATTCCATGCGGGCGCGTCGCGTGCGTGCATCTGCGGGTAAAGACGACCGTCTGCCGGGTTTCAGAGGTTGAACCAATACCCCGGAGGACTTGTTTACTTGTCACTTTTGAAGGGTATGACAGTTTAATGACCTGTTATTTACATTTTCAGGTGTCATTGCATCACGCTAACTGAGTACCTTTGCGGAATCATTCTAAACAACAAACCTATGGAGCCTGTAGCTGCTAAAATGCCGGTGATGTTATACACCGAACAGACGCCGAATCCGGAAACGCTGAAATACGTGGCAAACTGCCTGATTTACCGCGGCATTGCCGATTTCAGGGAAAAGGAGCTGGCTGAACAGTGGAGTCCTATGGCCAACAGCCTGATGGAACTCCCGTACGTGAAAAGTGTCTATCTGAACAATAACTTCGTCACGATCACGAAGGAAATGAACTATGAGTGGAACGACATCATGCTCAGGCTCAAATCTTTCATCAAGGAGTTTGTAGAAAGTGGCGGTGTGGTTGTAAAAGAGGGCTTTTCCGAGTACATGGAGAAAATTGCAGCTGAAAACAACGCTGCACAATTTTCAGGTGAAAACGGAGATATTGCCCGTCGGGTGAAAGATCTGATTGATATGTATGTAAAGCCTGCCGTGGAAAGCGACGGAGGGAATATTGAATTCAAATCTTTCGAAAACGGGGTGGTAAATGTGATCATGCAGGGCTCCTGCAGCGGTTGTCCCTCTTCCACAGTTACGCTCAAGGCCGGTATCGAGGGTATGCTCAAACGCATGATTCCCGAGGTGCGCGAGGTAGTGCAGGAAATGGAGTGATATCCGTTCCGCCGTTATTTATACAGGCCTTGCAGCTGTTTGTCAGTTGCAAGGCCTGTTTTGTTTACCGTTTCGGCAGGGCATAAGCCACGTACTTGTTTCCCTTGGGGGCTCCCAGTTTGGTGCCGCCGCAGGCCAGCACGATAAACTGCCTGCCGTTGATTTCATAGGTGGCCGGTGTGGCAAATGATGCGGCCGGCAGGTCAGTTTCCCAGAGCAGACGGCCATTTTTCTTGTCAAAAGCCCTGAATTTACCGTCTTTGGTGGCAGCAATAAACAGTAGTCCGTTCCGTGTTACCACCGGGCCGCCGTAGTTTTCTGTCCCGGTATTACGGATACCCATTTTCTTCAGCTGCGGATCCTCTCCCAGTACAATGCGCCACAGGTGTTCTCCTGTGTTCAGATCTATAGCCGTCATGCTGCCATAAGGCGGGGAAAACGCCGGCAAGCCGTTGGCATCGAGAAATTTGTTATACCCAGTACTCACAAATGGCACCTGGTCTTTCCGGATTTCCTGCACGGGCTGGTTTGTACTTCCTGTACTCTCTGTTTCTTCTTCGAACAGAAACCGGAGAAGTGCCTCTTTTTCTGCTGCAGGCAGGCTGATTCCCGGCATCATACCCTTTCCGCTGGCAATGAGTCCGCTCACTTTATTTTTGTCGAGCCGGTTTTTCAGGCCGGTCAGGGCCGGGAAGCCGCTGGCCGGATTGCCCTGTCGGCCGCTTCCGTGGCAGGATGCACACCGGGTTGAGTATATTCTTTCTCCCGGACTGAGTGCCTGAAGTACCTGTGCGCCGGGTACTTCCACCATCTGCATGACCCAGGCCATCTCATTGGCGTTTACATACAGTATGCCTGTTTCGGGGTCAGCTGCAGCTCCGCCCCATTCGGCAGCGCCATCGTAGCCGGGGAACAGCAGAGTGCCTTCGCGACTGGGCGGTGCCCATTGCTCTTTCCGGTAGTTTTTAAATCCCTCCAGTATTTTTTCACGGTCAGCGATCCATTCAGGTATGTCGGCCTCCGTGAGTGATGTGCTCATGCGCGCGAAGGGTGCTGGTTTGACGGGTATGGGCTGTGTGGGCCAGGTGATCTCTCCGGGCAGATCGGAAGGGGGAACAGGTATTTCATTGATATCAAAAAGCGGTTCGCCGGTTTCGCGGTTGAACACGAAAACATATCCCTGTTTTGTTACCTGTGCCACAGCGTCCACCCGGCGCCCGTTGCGGGTAAGGGTTATCAGGTTCGGGGGCGCCGGCAGGTCTCTGTCCCAGATATCGTGATGTACAAACTGGTAGTGCCATATTCTTTTGCCTGTCCTGGCATCGAGTGCCAGCAGACAGTCGGAAAACAGGTTTTCGCCGGGCCGGTTTCCGCCATAGAAATCATAAGCTGCCGAGCCGGTTGGGACGAAAAGAATACCCCGTTTCCGGTCAACCGACATTCCCGACCAGTTGTTGGCGGCACCTACATAGGTATTTTGCCAGGCATCTTCCGGAAATGTCTCGTATCCGAACTCGCCGGGCCAGGGTATGGTGTGAAAAACCCAGGCCAGTTCGCCGGTACGCACATTGAAGGCGCGTATATCTCCGGGTGCGGCATCTGAGCCCTCCGAGAGCCTGACAGGCATGATAATCAGGTCTTCAAAGATGGTACCCGGGGTATTCGAGTTGATGTACTTGCCTGCTGCGCTTTCCGGCAATCCGAGGTGCAGGTCAATATACCCGCCATTCCCGAATGATGAAACGGGTGTGCCTTTCAGGGCATCAATGGCATACAGGCGCGGTCCGATGGTATGGAAAATTCTTTTTTCACGCCCGTCGGTCCAGTATGCCACGCCGCGTCCTGTATTGTGCGACTCAATCAGCGGATCTCCGAAGCGCCATATTTCCTCCCCGGTAGCTGCATTCAGGGCAAAAACCTGTACTGACGGGGTAATCCCGTACAGGATGCCGTCCACCATAACCGGGTTGGTCTGTACCTGACCGGAGTCGGGCATGGAGTACGTCCAGGCTATTTCCAGTTGGTGCACATTTTCGGGGGTTATCTGCGAGAGGGTGGAGTAGTGGTTCCTGTCCGGACCGCCCAGGTATTCGGGCCACCCGCGATACACATCTCGTGAGCAGGAAACTGCCAGAATGCAGAGTATCAAGGCAGATTTCAGATAAGTACGCATGCTTCGGGTTTATTTTTTTGTTGAAAGTGTCTTTTTCCGCTCCTCCAGCATGATCCTTCCGAGTTTTGCCAGGAAGGGGAAGCCTGTCTGATCATAGTCGTATTTATCATCATTGAAAATACCATCCCTGTTGCACAGAATGGTGGCAGCAAGCATGAATTCGGCACCCGTCCCGGTGTCGTGTATGTAAGCCACATCTGTCAGGGTGCCATAGGCCTCTCCCACCTTGTTGTATATATGTATTTTCCCGTCGCGCTGTTCTTTTCCGTCGCCGTACAGGAAAAATTTGACATAGCCGTCGTAATAGGTGCTTGTATCGTATTTCGGGTAATCGCACTCCCGGGGGAAAATACGCATGTAGTGACGCAGAAACTGATAGTCATCCGGTGTCAGGTCGAAGCGATGAACGGGATCAACGAGTTCCGGAAACATAACGGCCTTGAGCATCAGGTTCATATCGCTGAGTGAGAACCAGTTTTTTTTGCTCATATCAAATGGCGTGAGCACCAGACTGTCCTGCGCGTTGTAGTATCCCCGGCCTTTGGTGGTGCTGTGCTGCGGGTTGGTCCAGATATTGTCGTCGTAGAGTTCGTCCTGCTGATATATACCGCCTGATTCGTCGTAGAAGGTCATCAGGGTGGTGTAACGGTTATCGCGGCCGGGGTAGTTGAAACGGTGAACAATACCGGTGTGCGAGTATCCTTTTTCTCTGAGGGTTGTGTTAATATATTCCCTTCCGAGGAACTCAAACAGGTGATTGTAGGCCAGATTATCACTCACGACGAATACCTGCCGTATGTCATGTGCAATAGTGGGCATTCCGCCAGGTGCTCCGGGGTCTTCAGTGTATGTCTGTTGCCAGGGGCGCAGCGAATCCAGTCTGTAGGGAGCATCCTTTGAGAGCAGGGGATATTCTTTTTGAAGTCGGTTGATTTTCTCCAGTGCGAGCAGTGCCAGCGGCATTTTGACCATACTGGCCGGATAGAAATACCGGGTGCTGTCCACATTGTGACGCCACTCGCGCAAGCGCGGGCGACCCGACCTGTCGCGCTGTATTTCTGTATAAATAATCTGAACCTCGTAAATATCGGGGTGCAGCAGGATGCTGTCGAAATCGGCAGCATGGGTACGCAGGGCGTTTTCCAGCGGATTTTCTGTGCTCGTGCCGGTCTGCGTTATTTTTTTGCTGCAGGAAAGGAGTGTTGTTGCCAGCGTCAGGCAAAGAAAGGCGTGCGTGAGTTTCATATCTGTACAGAAAGTTCAATCCTGCACGCCAAGGTATGAAGTCTATCGGAAAAAGTCCTTCAGATTTGTTCCGATACCAATATGTGCCACGCCGCCTGCCAGGTGATACGATGCGTATCCGAAATCAATGCGGAATCTTTTCACTTTTATCCCGATACCGCCTGAAAAGCCCGCCAGACTGCGGTAGTTTCTGACTGTAAGCTCCCGTTTACGGAGGTGATTATAGCCGAAACGCATTCGGAATCCCTCGTTTTTGCCGAGCAGAAACTCGCCATTGAATATCAGGTGCCGGAACAGGTTGTCCACTGCATTGCCAAATCTGTTTTCCGTTGGCTGATCTCCTCCGATAATCAGTATGTCGCTTTCCTGCAGGTCCGGATCGTCGTAGCGGATATCCCACTCGTGCAGGTGATGTGCCACCACGCCGAATCGGAATGGCAGGTGCTTCAGTCGCTGCGTGACGGAGATTTGTATATCAAAGGGTAGTGGCTCCTGTATGCCGCTGTAGGTGGTTACCTGTGTTCCGGCGTTTTTGATGGTCAGGGCTGCTGAAAATCGGCTGGCAGTGTCGGAATATAATAGTCCGGCATCGGCCATCAGGGCGGAGGACTGATATACGTCGAGCGTGGAAACGGCAAAACGCAGGTTCAGGCCGAGCGATAATTTGTTGCTGAGTGGCCGCGCCGCGCCGAGTGTGAAGGCATTTTCAGCGGCCCGGACATTTCCCTGTACGTTTCCGTACTCGTCGGCCCGCTCCATTTCACCATATTGTATGTATTGCAGGGCACCATGAACAGTGAAGCCGGGCTTGCCGAGGTGGTGTGCGTAAGCGGCGTAACCGTGCTGTATATCCGAGAGAAAGAAGTTGTGGTTGAATGTCAGGTGTCCGCCCATGGAGGCATTGAGGGCTGCCGGATTGGCTGCCGCGAACACGGGATCGTCGTCGCGTACCGCTATCTGTGCGCCACCCAGCCCGGTAAGCCGGGAGGAGGCGGGCAGGGAAAGAAACTGAAAAACGGATTCACCACCGTTCACCTGGGCGGTTAATGATGATTGTGCAGCCAACACCCACAAGAGGGCGAATCTCGATTGTTTCAAAATATCAGACATTGTTGCTGTCATGTTTTTCCTTTTTCACGCACGTTTCTGCAGGAGCGATGCGATGCGCTCTATGCCTGTCCGGGTATGACGCATGAATACTGCCGGAGGTTGTCCAGACGGGCTGAGAGCTTGTTCGAAATTCTCTGCTGGTGGCAAAAACAGGCTGATTTTTTGACAGTTTTTGCGTTTTTGAAGGCGCATAGCCGGAGCTACGTAACTGAAAAAAGGTGAAAAATGGCGAAAAATGAGCCGTTTTTGACCCGGTGAGAGAATTTTGAGCAAGCTCTAAAGCCTGCAGTGTTCACCGACAAGTTCCAGGTTTTCGTCAAATACAATCCATTTTGCCGGATAGACGGGTGCCAGCAGGCCGGTTTTATCCGCTATTCCTGCGGCGCGGGCCGGATAAAGCGAAGCCATCCTGAGCGACTCATCCAGCGGAATTCCTGCCTTTTGGGTACAGTTCCGCACGGCCTGCCACATCGCAAGGGAAGACCCCGAAAGGGTGCCGTCTGCATCCACGTACCGGTCGCCGGCAAGCCGGAACCGGTAATCGCCCCGGTCGCTCTCTGTCACGGCATCGGTTATCAGAAAAAGCTTGTCTCCCAGCAATTTGTGACTGATACTGACGGAGGCAAAATCGCAGTGAACGCCATCGGCAATGATACTGGCAAAGGGTGCTGTATCATATATGGCGCCAACCACGCCGGGTGCCCGGCCCTGAAACGGGCTCATCGCATTGAACAGGTGGGTGGCCCTGCCTATTCCCTTGCCGAACGCGTATTTCGCCTGTTCATAACTGGCATTGCTGTGTCCGGCAGAGAGTATGATTCCGCTGTCCAGCAGCATATCCAGTGCATCTTCTTCAAACATTTCCGGAGCGATGGTCATGTAGGTAACGATTCCATGCCCCTTTTCAATGATGGCTGAAATATTTTCCTTGGTCGGTTTTTGTATGTTTTTCAGCGGATGAGCACCTCTTTTCTCCGGATTAAAAAAGGGGCCTTCCAGATGAAGTCCGATCAATCCTTCCCCTCCCTGTGCCTGGTACGTCCGGCATGCCTCCATTGCCTGCCACATGATTTCAGGCGCCGAGCAGGAAAGTGTGATCTGGAACCAGGCGCCGCCGCCGGCCTGTACATCCCTGTAAGTGGCCAGAATGGTTTCGGGGGAAGGATCGTTATTGAAAAGCAACCCGCCACCGCCATATATCTGCAGATCAATCAGCGCGGGAGCCAGAGACAGGCCATTCAGATCGGTGACGGATTCGACCGGTCCCGGATGTTTTCCATCTTTCGGATACACTCCTGTAATCACATCATCCTCAACAGCCAAAGATGCGTGTCGCAGGATCTGACTTCCGGTGTAAATGGTGGCGTTGGTGTACAGATGCATGTTGAAAGAATATTTCAGTTTCCTGCTTTCCAGGTTTTACCGCCAACACCGGTAATGGTCATGGATTTCCACTTTTTGGGCAGCTTTGTTTTGAGCTGTACGATTCCGTTCGGAGTGATGTCCAGTCCGCCGAAGCCCATCAGCGTGGCTTGCAGGAATCCGCCTGCTCCGGTGGCGAAATAGGGGTTTGTGCCGCCTGCGCACTCCGAAAGTACTCCGAATGGCGGTACTTCATTGAATTTGTAGCTTTTGACCCAGAGGTCGTAGGCTCTCTCGGCATCTCCCGCACGCGCGGCCGACACGGTCAGAATGGCATTCCCCATGGCAGGTCCATCGGGCGACATGCGTGGTTCATAGTAATCCAGGTCTTTCTTGACCTGAGCCGGGTCGGTGTAGTATTTCAGCGGGTAGGCGAGCAGGTTGACATCGGCCTGCTTGATGATTTCACCGTTGTAGGTGGCATTTTCGCGGGTTGTTCCGTCGGGAAACTTCAGCACAGGAATATTGTCGGCGACATGAGCCCAGTCGGAATCGGGAGTGATTCCGAGCTCCTGAGCGGCCTGTGTGGCATATCGCAGCACCGTGATTGCCATTCCGTTGGTGAAGGCGTTGTTATCAATATTTTCCTGCCATTCATTGGCGCCGATGACGTTATTGATGTCGTACCTGCCCGGACCATTTCTTTCCACGCGGCTTGCCCAGAAATCGGCTACTTCCTTCAGAATGGGCCAGCCTCTTTCGCGAAGCCATAATTTATCTTTTGTAACCAGATAGTACTGCCAGGCCGCCCAGCCCACGCAGCCTGTGATGTGGTGCTGGAAAGGACCGGTGAGTGCCCATACAGGGGTTTCTTCCTGTCCGGTAGTAGTACTTTCCCAGGGATACATGGCGCCTTTGTATCCGTGAGAGAAGGCATTTTGTTTGGCCTCATCGAGCAGTTGGTACCTGAATTCGAGGAAGGAGCGTGCAATTTCGGGGTGAAGCAGCAACATAGGCGGATACATCCACAGTTCGGTATCCCAGAATACGTGTCCGTTGTAACCGAGTCCGCTCAGGCCCATGGGTGAGAGGCTGAGTGCTGTTCCCTCGCGGCCGAACGAGTAGAGGTGATACATGGCCGAATGGACATCCCGGGTGGCATTGACATCGCCCTCTATAGTAATGTCTGATGTCCAGAGTTTGTCCCACTCGGCTTCGTGGCGGGTGAGGAGCCTTTCCGTGCGTTCGAGTGCTGCGAAAATGGTGAGGCGCTCGGCTTCGTTGTGCGCATCAATCGTATGGGCAGAAGAAATAAGTGTACCCGCAACGGCAAACCGGTATGTTTCGCCAGCCTTCAGTTTTTTATGAAACTTGGCCAGGTGCATATTGTAGTCCCAGTCTTCGTGAATGAGGTCTGGTTCGGAGCCATGCGGTTCCTGGAAAATAAAACTGGTGGAGGCCGCAACGGTATATTTCCCACTCGGGCTTTTCCCGACGGAGGTGAGCAGTGGAATCAAAACGTGCGGGCGGTCTATTTCGGAGTAGTAGTTGCGCACATCCTGCAGCATCTCCGGAGCTTCTATGACGGACATGGGGGTGATGGTTACGTCCTTTTTGGCAGTAATTTCCACGATGGAAAGAGCACAGTAGGGCAGGTGCCTGAGTGCCATAAGTGTCTGGCTGACGCTGACCTTGTCGCCCACATCGAAGGTGGTGGTGAGTTGGGCGTGACGCATATCGAGTGTTTGCCGGTATTCGGAAATATCATTTCTGCCGATTCTGCGCCCGTCCACATCCAGGTTCATGTTCATAAAATTGAACCCCTTGAGAATATTGCTCACGCGCCCGCGCAGGTAATTGTCGTAAGCACCGTTGAGTACCACGTCTTTCACGCGCATGGGCTCGGGAGAGGACACCAGTCCGATCATCCCGTTGGCCACCGTGATACCATAATATCTGGCTGGATTGATGTCTTCTGCGATGATTTTCCAGGGGTCCTGCGTCAGTTTCTGTCCGCTCGTCGGGCTCTGTGCGAACAGGGTTCCGAGCAGGAGCATTGGCAGGGCAGAGAGGAGAATGTGCTTTTTCATGATACAGCATTGCTTTTGAACGGACAAATGTAATCCGAATAGCGAATAAAATCTTTTGTTCGCTGCGAAGTAACCCCCGACCAACCGCACCCTGCCCTGTATTTTCGGTATGAAGACCTTTGTCCCAAGAATCCGGGAAAACAAGGTGGTGTTGATCGGGGGGGGGAGGATATGTTCTGGTGTTTTAAAAAAACCGCAGAATGTCGAACCGCAGAATATCGAACCGCAGAAGTGTTTTG
>CAIYFY010000246.1 GCA_903925535.1 uncultured Bacteroidota bacterium
TCGGGACCAATGATAAAGAGTGATCGCACGGTAAAGTTTTCAGACGAATTCGGATGAATCATGTCATACAGGTCAGCAACAGTGCGATCCGGATCGGCAATAATCGGAAAGCCCACCGTACACTGCTGCGTTTCGTTGATATCGTTTACCCATCCAAAATGTTTGTCAACCGGGTCCACACTTACTGCCAGTACTTTGGTATTCCGGCTGGCAAATTCAGACTGCAGTTTGGCTGTCATACCCAGTTCGGTAGTACACACCGGGGTATAATCAGCAGGGTGAGAGAATAAAATACCCCAGCCATCACCGAGATACTCGTAAAAATCTATCTCTCCGGCCGTAGTTACAGCTCTGAAATTGGGTGCGATATCGCCAAGACGAAGACTCATTTTAAGCAATTTTTTTTGTGAAATCAGACGGCAAATGTACGCATACTTTATTAGTCTATTAAAAAGGTAGGATAATTAACATATATTTTAATTTCAAAACAGATTATATTTACTGCTTCAAACCGTTGACTGTATATGTTATCGAAAAAAGCGCAGTATGCAATCAAGGCGTTGAGTTATCTTTCTGAAAGGTACGAACAGGGGCCTGTTCTCATCGGGGAAATTGCAGAAGCACAACAAATTCCCCTGAAGTTTCTGGAAAGAATACTCCTTGACCTGAACAAGGCCGGCGTACTCAACAGTAAAAAAGGCAAAGGTGGAGGCTATTTTCTGGCTGGTCCGCCTGAATCTGTCTCACTTGCGCGCGTAATTCGTGTTGTTGACGGTCCTATTGCGCTGATTCCCTGTGTGAGTCTTCATTTTTATCGGAAATGTGAGGACTGCGACGAGCAGACCTGCCGCATGAATGTGGTTTTTGCTGATGTAAGGGATGCTGTGTTATCCGTCCTTGAAAACAGGACACTAAAAGATATCTGACATGTGCCGAATTATCCTGATCTGCACCCTTCTCTGGGCTCTGCTGCCGGGTGTGTCCAGTGCACAGCACTCTGTTGCACGGCTCTGGAACGAAGAACTGCTTCACGCCATCAGCAGGGATTTTGCCCGTCCGCCCATTCAGGCCCGCAACCTCTTTCATATCTCTGCAGCCATGTACGATGCCTGGGCTGTTTATCACCCGGAAGCTGAAACTTACTTTCTCGGAAAAGAGGTAAACGGCTTTTATACCCCCTACAATTATACGCCTCCACCCTCCGATATCAAAAAGGCACAGGAGGAGGCTGTCAGTTTTGCCGCTTATCGCCTGATCGAACACCGTTTCCTGAATTCACCGGATGTGGCCAATCTTTTTCCCAGGATAGACAGGCTCATGGACTCTCTTGGGTACAACCGGTTCAATACCTCCATCAACTACAAGGCTGGTCCCGCTGAAATGGGCAATTATATCGCCGGTCAGATAATAAAATACGGCTTGCAGGATGGCTCAAACGAATTGGTCAACTACAAGAACCAATATTATGAGCCTGTCAATCCGCCACTTCAGATTGCTGTTCCGGGCAACCCTGGCGTACTCGACATGAACAGATGGCAACCCATACAGCTTGCCGTTTATGTTGATCAGAGTGGCAACATACTGTCGGGTGGCCCGCCGCCTTTTCAGAGCCCGGAATGGGGAAATGTTGCTCCGTTTGCCATGGATCCCGGGGAATCGGAATTGCTGACCCGCGACGGACACCAATACAGGGTGTACCACAAACCTCCTCCTCCTGCACTCATAGATACTGCTTCCTTGTCTGAAGCTACCAGGCAATATCAATGGAATCACGCCCTCGTTGCAGTATGGAGTTCACTGCTCGATCCTAAAGACAGTGTTATCATTGATATTTCTCCTGCTTCACTGGGGAATAATGCAGTTTCAGACTACCCCGCCGACTTGTCAGAACTGTCCGATTTTTTCGACCTGACGGGCGGGCGCGACAGAAGTCCGGGTCACCAGGTGAATCCGAAGACAGGACTGCCCTACGAGCCGGAACTGGTGCCACGGGGCGATTACACCCGTGTTCTGGCAGAGTTCTGGGCCGATGGACCGACCTCCGAGACGCCGCCCGGACACTGGTTCAGTTTGCTTAACTATGCCAACGATCACCCGCAGTCGTCCAGAAGGGTACGCGGCATTGGCCCGGCATGCGACAACCTCGAGTGGGACGTAAAAGGCTACTTCGCGCTGGGTGGGGCCATGCATGATGTCGCCGTAACAGCCTGGGGAATAAAAGGCTGGTACGACAGCAGTCGCCCTGTTTCTGCGATCAGGGCTATGGCAGAGCTCGGGCAGAGCAGCGACCCGAACCTGCCCTCCTATCATCCCGGCGGATTGCCACTTATTCCAGGATACATTGAGCTGATCGGGCCGGATGACCCGCTGAAGGGTCCGCTCTATCTCAATGAAATAAAAGTCAGAACATGGAAAGGGCCGTATTACATAGGGAATCCGCAAACGAGTACCGCCGGTGTTGCCTGGATCAGAGCGAAAGACTGGTGGCCCTACCAGCGGCCAACGTTCGTATCTCCGCCATTTGCAGGATATATTTCCGGTCACTCGACGTACAGCAGAGCCGCAGCGGAAGTACTGACTGCGCTAACCGGTGATGCGTATTTTCCCGGAGGAGTAGGCACATTCTTTTGCGAAAAAAACAAATTTCTTGTCTTTGAAGACGGACCCAGTGTTGATGTCACACTTCAGTGGGCCACCTACCGGGATGCTGCCGACCAGTGCAGCCTGTCGAGAATATACGGCGGCATACACCCTCCCATGGATGATATACCCGGGCGATTGATCGGTATTAAAGTCGGAACGGAAGCGTTTGAGTTTGCCACCCGGTACTTTCAGGGTAAAACTGCCCCTGCTCCGGCCGACGCTTTCAGGGTTTTCCCCAATCCCACTCCGTCGGCCGTACAAATAGAGGTGCCGGCTGAAGGCGAAATACATGTTTCAGTCTTTTCCCTCGAAGGCAAACTGGTCAAGGAAGAAAGTCTGCTGCTGCAAACAGGCCGGGCCATACTGGATCTGGGTACCCTGCCTGGCGGATTGTATCAGCTGACCATCATGGATGATAAGAACAACCCGCCCCGTCAGACGACGGTCGTGCGCTACTGACCGATATTTTGACACCTGCCGGTAAAGATCCTGCATGAAATCAGCGGATATCAAATGTTAAAATAAAGCAAAAACACAACAGTTGGCATGATATTTCATTTCTTTATCATGTTATAGAGGGGAAAACTGGTTTCTGTAAAACCCCGACAACACTTATTTGAATTTAAAATATTGAAAATCAATCAAATATGCCACGTCTTTTTCGTTTCGCCCTGCTTGTTTCCGGAGTTGCCATCTCCATTGCCTCGTGCAGCACACTAAACCTGCCCAAAGCGCATCTCGGCGGAGGGGCACCCGTTCCAAGAAGTGGCAGCAGCCCGGCGACCCAGTCCGGTTCCCGTGACAAAGAGACGCGCACGGCAACAGCGAAGCCCCCTGCTCCGGCAACAAGGAGCAGTTCAGCAAGCCGGCAGGCTACAAGTTCAGGCAAGGCAACAACAGCCTCCACCACCAGGAAAACAACCACGTCCAACGCTACAGCCAAGAGTGGTGCTGCCAAACCGGGAAGCAATCGCAACAATCTGGAAGCCAGAAGGCTGGATATCATTGATTATGCCGAGCAATTCAGTGGCATTGCCTACAAGACAGCAGGAAAGACGCCTTACACCGGATTTGACTGTTCCGGCTTCACCTCGTATGTGCTGAAAGGCTTCGGTGTAGAGTTGTCACCGTCCTCAAATGAGCAGTCTCAGGATGGCGTAGAGGTTGATCTGGAAGAGGTTAGGCCGGGAGACCTGCTGTTTTTCGGCACAGACGAGAAGATTCAGCACGTAGCTATCGTTGTACGGAATAACGATGAGGGTATTTTCTGTGTACACAGTACCACCAGCAGGGGTGTAATTGTGGAAAACGTCACTGAATCCAGTTACTGGAAGCCCCGTATCTTGTTTGCACGCGATGTTTTGTCGCCTGAATAGCGTTACTGCCCGGGAAACCGGATTTCGATAATTCTGAGTCGGTACTTTTTGCCAAGTCTGATTTTTTTGGAGCTGCCGGCCGCAAAACCTGCACCGACAGAAACGCCCGAAAGAGCATACAATTCAGGTGTCATGATATCCCTGTCCTGAAAAACGACTCTCCCGACGGTAACAGACAGGGCAAGGGAGGCGCCGAAAGTGACCAGCACGCCGGCAAAGAGCTGTGCTGCTCCCTTCCTTTGTACCTTCAACTGCGCTATACTGTCGGTTCTGACAGCGAAATTGTCGAGCATGAGTGTGCGCGACTCAGGGAGAATATCGGTAATGGTTCGTTCGTACCAGTAGTTTTCCTCTCCGTTCATTCGGTAGCGAATGACATCCCCCACATAGAAACGGGTTGTTTTAACCCGGTTCGCCTTTTCAAGTTGCAACATTTTCTGGGCATGTACCGTGTTGCCACACAGCAAAAGAAGCAGAATAATCAGTCGGCCGGCCATAGCTAGTCAATCCATTTGGATTTGTCTGCCAGTTTGCCCAGTTTTTCCCACGTGAGCACAATGTCGGTTTGTCCGACTACATAGGGAGCTACTTCGTATGGATTGTAGGTGAACCGGACGCCCTCCCTGACTATGCACCACTGAAGTGGCATGGGCAATGGTATGCTTTCGGGGAATACAAGATCGGCGAGTGCATACAATTCACCCGTTTGGGCGTATTTGGATTCCACAAAGCCATCTTCCAGCAGCGGGCGCAGAGAGGCTGTATCCTGAATGATATCGGTTAGTTGCACCAGACTTCCGTTGTTAAGCCTGAATGAAAAAAGTGCGGAACCAGCATTGCCATGTGCTCCCCCGGTGAAGGAATAGCTGCTCAGTTCAAATGAAATCACTTTGGAGTTCTGGATCAGGTTCTTGCTGGTCAGTTCGTGTACAAATCCCATGGAATAGTCGGGGATAATGGAGAGCTGGTCTTCCAGCATGAGGTGCAGGTTGGTTACCGCAGAATCAACAGCCTGATTAATGGGAAGCGATGGCTCTCCTCCCACCACCATACGCACGAAGGCTCCGATGGTATCGTTAATTGAGCGGGTCACGGCCTCCTTGCCGCCGGCAACCACCGGAAATGCGAGTTTGATTTCAGCACATTGTGTGTCAACCACACATTTTCGGGCTTTGAGTTCCGTTATGCTGACAGTTACGGGGGTTTCGGGGACAGTTTTGTTTTTACAGGAGGAAATCCAGAGTAGGATAATCAGAGACGGGATGAGAGCAACTCGCATTTCAGGTGTAGTTATTGTTTTGTCGTCGCAAATGTCAGAAGAATCGGACTATTAAACGCCCCATTTTATGATATAATATCTGATACTGGCTTAAAATCAGCGACCGATGACAGTAATTCAGGGAAAAATGCGTTGAAATCTGCGGAATAATGCTCAAGCTCTCCAAAAAAGTGCTGCGTTACAACAGCCGCATTGAATTTGTCGCCCAGCCGGATACTGAACCTGTCGAGAATCCAGGCGAGACCTGCCCGTTCTCTGTATCCGTGCAGGAAGCGTGCCGAGATCATGCGAGGCAGCCGCTGTTGTAGCTCAGCCGGCATACCGTCTGCCTGTGAGGTCAGCCGCCGGTAGGTGTTTTCAGCAAAATCCTCGAAGGAAACAGGAACATATCGGTTCCAGTGAATAGCAAGCAGGTGATCGTACAGAACATCGGTGACGGGAGCTGCATAGCGACCTGCAACAATTCTCAGACGGTGTACACTTTGTCTGGCAACAGGATGTGCATCGGTGAATGAGTCAATATGCCGGTGTAACAGTAGGCCGTACTGAACCTCCGGGGGATAGTGTTTCCAGGCACTGCCCTTCACATAATCACCGATGAAATTACCCAAAAGAACCGATTCGCTTTCGCCCGACAATAAACAATGAGCCAGATGATTCATGAAAAATGCCTGATTATGCGGGGGATTGCTAACTTTGCGCCCGCTTCTACAACATGCGTTCCAAAGGTAACGCAAATCAGCAGTTTTTCATTTTTCCGATAATTAATAATGGCTTTACAGTGTGGTATTGTTGGCTTGCCCAACGTAGGAAAATCAACTCTTTTCA
>CAIYFY010000247.1 GCA_903925535.1 uncultured Bacteroidota bacterium
GCACGTCTGCCATGGTGAATATACCCTGTTTGCCCTGCAACCATTTTGCCGCAGTGAGCGCTCCACTGGCAAAGCCCGTTCTGGCGTGTGCCTTGTGTTCAATGACTATCTCATCAACGGCACTCTGCCATTTTATAATATGTGTTCCGGGAACTTCTCCCTCCCTGATGGCCGTAATCGGAATGAGATTATCCGCCGAATGGGGTAGGGTGGAATCGAGATAATGACCCTGGAAGCGGCCACTGAAGCGTTCCAAATCCTGAGCCAGCGTAATGGCTGTCCCGCTGGGGGCATCAAGCTTGTGTATATGGTGTATTTCTGTGATCACAGGAGAATACTCGGTACGCCGGGACATCAATTCAGAGAGTCGCTTGTTTACGGCGAAAAACAGATTGACCCCTATGCTGAAATTGGATGCCCATATCATGGCGCCATTCATTGCTTTACAGGCTTTTTCAGCCTCCGGCAGGTCGCGACTCCAGCCTGTTGTACCGGAAACCACCGGAACACCGGCTTTCAGACATGCCATCACGTTTTCGAAAGCCGCCTCGGGCCTGCTAAACTCAATGACCACATCCGCCTGGCGCAACAATGCGGGTTCGCGGTCTGCGAGATTTCCCCGGCTGATACGCCATACTATTTCCACTCCGTACTGTGAAGACAGCAGCTCAATGGCTTTACCCATTTTGCCGTAACCAAGCAAACCTACCCTGAGCATTAGTTGGTCTTGATAATTTTGGTTATAACAGAAGAACCGGCATCCACACCCGGGATGCGCACAAAGTACATTCCGACCGGAAGTTGTTCTCCGATTCTGACCAAACCGTCCGATTCCAAAAGTTCGTACCTGACGACTTCTTTGCCATTCATATCAATCACCGACAGGCGTGTTCCCGGTGCTGCTCCGGAATAACTGATTTCAGTGAAGTCTGTGAACGGATTTTTGGCAAAATTGATGTCACATTCAATTTCACACAAGCCCTTTTCCGGCGATTTGTGGTACTGCTGAAACATCATCAGCGTCAGGTCCTGATTGTCGGTAAACAATTGAGACTCCACTGATGCCACTCCCTGATCATCGGCACTGGCAAAGACGGAGTAAATACCCGGATCAACACCGTTAAAGACAAAGTATCCGTCCAGATCAGTCTGGGTGGATGATTCTGTCTGCTGACCGAACAGCCGCACGGTAGCACCGGCCACAGGCAGATTGTCGGCAGCACTGATAACTTTCCCGGAAACAGTGAGGCTTCCGACAGGAAACAGGGAAACATTGAGGGTAATTACCTCACCTTCGGCCATGAGTACATGAGATTCGAATGGCTGGTATCCCGGCTTGGTGACTTTTATCAGGAAGTAACCGGAGGCCTCCTGTCCCATTTTGAATACGCCATTTGTGCCGCTGAATTCTGACACCAACGAACCGGGTCCTCCTATTAGAATTCGCGCATTGCTCAGGGGTAAGCCGGTCAGGCCGTCAGTTATCTTCCCTTCGAGATAGCACGCGCGCTTGTACTCGGGCGTAACCAAGAACATCTCTCCGTCGCCGGTATTCAGTGCATTGATATTGGAAGCAACGATAGTACCCGAGGAGAAATAGGGATAAACACCCCAGCAGCCATCAAATCCGCTTCCTGTAGTTGGGTACGTATCGAAATTGCCCACCTGTACCAGGTTGTCGGGCCGCGTTATATCCACAATGGTGAATCCATCCTTGTACCACGACGTGATCGCCCAGTTTTTCCAGGTATAAGTATTGTGTACGATACTGTTTGAACCCGGATTACTTTGAATTTTGTCCAGCAGAATAATATCTGTCGGGTCGCTCACATCAAATGCAGCCAGAAAAGAATTGGAAACTTCGTCTGTAGTCAGGAGTGTTTTTCGGTCGTCGGCAAGCCATGTATTGTGTGTGAAGGCATTGGGTGTTCCCTGTGTGGCTATCAGCTCGGGAGCACTTTTACTGGCCATGTTAACCACAGCAAATTGTCCGGCATAAATATGACCGGAGTACATGGTGTCGTTATCCACATATCCGTCGTGTATATAGCCGAGCTGGTCATATTTACCGACATAAACGGGGTTATACGGATCCTGTTTCAGGTCAAAAATCTTGGCACCGCCACCAAAAAGATCACCGCCCCAGGCATAAAGAAATCCCTTGTTGGTATCAATATGCAGGGCATGAATTCTGTTGAGCTGGTTCAGAATGGCACCGTCGCCGCGGTAGTAGTGGTACTGCAGGTTGGCCGAGGGCAGATTTTTGAGGTTGACAATCTGTATGCCTGATCCTCCTTCACTGGTAACGTAGGCATAGTGTGAGTAGGTCTTGATTTCCTTCCACAGATTATTGGGCCCCGGAATCTGTACAATCTGTACCGGATTGTCCGGATCCGTGATATCAACGATGATGAGACCTTTTGCACCCCCAAGCAGGGCATATTCATGACCGGAGCGGGAGGTGTAGCCCCACACGTTGGCCAGTGTTTGTCCCGGGAACGTCATTTTAGATCTGAAAGTCGTATTCAGATCCTGAGCGTAAAGCGCCTGTGACAGGCATAAGACAATCAGGGTTGCAAAGTATCTCATGTTCAGTTTGTTTCAGATCAATAAAAAAAGGCATCCTCAAGATGGCGTAACTGTTTCACTGCACCATCCCGGTGAATAACAGCTATCACGTCGAACCGGATTTTCCACTCGTAACCTGTTGATTCCATATAGGTTACCGCTGAACGTATTATCCGGGTTCTTTTCCGGAAGTTCAGCGCTGCTTCCGGACCGCCGAACTGCTCACTGCTCCTGGTTTTAACCTCAACAAAGACGAGGACACCGTCGGTATCCCAGGCAACAATGTCGAGTTCACCGTATTTGCAGCGCCAGTTCCGTACAGCCACTTTCCATCCCTTTTGTTCGAGAAGATGTACAGCAGCGTCCTCTCCTGTATCGCCTTTTTGTCGAAGGGGAGTCATCACCTGATTTTTCCCCCGAAGTTAGGAGTTTTTTCTGAATTGTCAACGATCGTTGTACAAGAGGTAGAATTGTCCGCTGACGAGCGACAAAGAATCGCCTCTGGCAGCAGTAATATTGGAGACAATGACACCAAGTTGCCCTGAATTGCCCCTGAGATCCGTGCGTTTGCTGCTGATGGCGATATCGCTCTGTTTGTTCTGGCTGCATATTGTATTCCACTGTGAGCGGAGGGGAGCCATACTGAAGGAATCCACTGTGATATGTTTGTCTTCCCGGAGCATACTCCACACAATATGGCTTTCTGTCGTGTTCAGAGCGAAGCAGCTGTGACCGGCGGTGGTGTCACTGCATGACTCTCCCTGATTGTCGAAGCTGAATAATGCCATGCGGTTATATCCGCTTAAATCGGCGTTCAGTGGCGCAACAGGCAATGAAAGTGAAACCAGTTTTTCTGTTATGTCGTTGCGCTCCGGCACGCCCAGCCATTGTAAGAAATGCTCGGTGCGCGAACATCGGTCGTCGCCCGAATTGATACTGTCGGCGGGCAGCGGCAGGTATGGATCCAGCACGCGCAGGCTCCCCCTTTGGCCGAAATACTCAACAGCACCCCGAAGTTGGTCGAGCGTTACACTGTCTATGGCCGTACTGTCGGGGTGTATACTTCCGTTTTCCATCCTTCCGGCCTTTTCCAGAGCCGACAACAGCCGGCCTTTCTGGTTATTATCGGATACAGTACCATTTCCAAGTATCCAGATCAGTCCGAAAACGGCGAGACTGCCCGGGATAAAACGTATGTCGTCGTTGCGGGAAATGATAAAGTAGAGACAGTTAAGCAGCATCCACACGCCCAGCAGTACCACCAGAAAACGCGCCTCTGTGAAGCCATAGTCGTCAACCCGGCGGTAAATAGCAATGAAAAGGAGCAGCGTCATGGGCAGCATGACGGGCCAGAGCAACCTGTGAAACAGGGCTGACGGAGCGGAGTTGCCTGCTTCCCGGAGGTAATAGTTGAGCAGGTACGTGAATATGCCTGCCACTGAAAAACCGAGGACCAGTGATCCGACCCAGCCCCTGGGCAGCTCCCAGTTCAGTCCGATTTTAAAGGTATAGGCATAGAGGATGACGAAATACAAACCAACCACCGGAATCAGAATGTATTTGCCCAGATTTTTGAAAATGGCGTGGTATCCGGTTTCCTCCTGATCAAATTCGTACTGTCCGGGGAAATGAAACAGGAAGTACGTGGTGTTGAAGATACAAACGATGAAGACGAAGAGTCGCACGAAGTTCTTCGGATCCAGATTCAGATCGAACAGTGCATTCAGCGAGGCCAGTGCCAGACTGAGACCGATGAACAGGGCGGCAGAAAAAAACGCGCCCATGACCAGGTTGGTGAACAGGATCCGGTTGTAGATCCAGAAATCGCGTATGCTTCCCCTGCCGATATAGGGAAGCACCGAACACACCAGATGCAGCGTGACAAACACAGCCAGATGCCGCGGCATGCCCCTGTATTCAATATCAGGAGCATTCATGTCCGGAAACCAGTACCAGTAGGCTGCCAGGGCCGCCAGCCCGGCCAACTGAAGTCCGGCGGTGCCGGCAATATTCATTTTTCGGTTTTCGGAGAAGATCTTGAGGCAAAGCGTAAGCGGTATCCCTACAACGCCGGTCATAGCCAGTTTGCCCCACAGGTCATTGTTGGAGGCCTCGTTGATGATCACATAAAAAGCTGCGACTGTACTGATAGCCGAAGCGATGGAAACCGGAAACCGGGTCGCCGTCTGTAGGAATGCATTGGCCAGAAAGCGCAGGGAGGGTAGTTGAATCATGAAAAATGTTGCTACTGATACTTGACGAGTTCAATTTCAAAGATGAGAACCGAATTGGCTGGTATGGTACCTATCCGGGATGGTCCGTAACCCAGGTAGGATGGAATGAAGAATGTGCCCTTTCCGCCTGTTTTGAGGAGCGGAATACCTTCCTGCCAACCCTCGATGAGATTGGAAAGCGGGAAGGTTGCGCTGGAGGAGCCACTTGTTTCATCGAATACGGAACCGTCGAGCAGGTAACCCTTGTACTTGACAGTAACTGTGGAATTGATATCCGGTGAACCGCCGTTTCCGGGTGCAGTAATGATGTAATGCAGGCCGCTGGCAGTAGAGTTTGCTGTCAGGTTATTGTCGGACAGGTATTTTTTTATCAGTTCGAGGTCTTTTTTCAGTTGTTCTTCAGGAGAAAGGTCCTTGTTGCAGGACGACATAATGAATGATCCGAGCAGGAGAAAGAGAATTGTGCGCATTTACTTGAAGTTTGTTTTTGCGTGCAATGTACGGTGAATTGGCAGAATGTTGCCGGAGTGTTTACGCCCCTTTAACGATTACAGGATGTATTATGTGTTTGCGGGTGTTCAGAATTTCGACGAATGGTATAAAAAAAGAGCCGCCCCGGTTTTCCCGGGGCGGCTCAGAACAGTTTATGTTACTTCAGAGAAGTGACAATTACCGGTAGCCGGGGTTCTGCTCGAGATTCGGGTTAACCGCCAGAGCGGCAGCCGGAATCGGGAACAGAAGGCGCTCGGCACCTGAAGCAGGTTTTTCCTGCCATGCGTTGAGGAACTTGCCGAAACGGATCAGGTCGGTACGACGCAGAGCCTCCCAGTAGAACTCGCGACCGCGCTCTGCGAGCATCTGGTCGAGGTTCACAGAAGACAGTGCAGTAGCACCGCGCTTGGTGCGCACCTGATTCACGAATGCCGTAGCACCAGCTACATCGCCTTTGCGGAGGTGAGCCTCAGCTTTCATCAGGAGAACGTCAGCGTAGCGGATCAGCACCATGTCGTTGTCAGCGTTGTCGCCGCTGGCGTAGTCAATCGGGTACTTGATTACACGGATACCGGTAACCTCCAGATTGTTGCCAGTTTCAACAGCCTTCACTACGCGGGTGAAAGCCAGTGGATTTCCTTTGCGATCGAGCAGTGCAGTACCGTTCTGGTCGAACTGCTGGCCTACGAGAAGACCGGTTTTGATACCGGAAACGTTCGTCTGACCGGCGTAGTCGCCACCGCGGCGAGAGTCGCCAGCTTCGAAAGAGTCATAGAAATCGCTGAGCGTAGTGAAGCCGTTCCAACTGGAAGGATTCTGGTTGTAGTGCAGTGTGCAGAACCAGCGTGAACGGATGTTACCGCTTGATTCGCCAC
>CAIYFY010000248.1 GCA_903925535.1 uncultured Bacteroidota bacterium
ACTATCATTTGAGGTAGCAAATTGGGGATAGTAGCCGTACAGTTTACTGTTGTATTGGGCGGGCAGGTGGTGATTGTGGGGGGCGTAGCATCAAGTATGGTTACGGTGAAGATACATGAGGACGAGTTACCCCCTCCATCCTGTATATTCAAAGCCTCATTCGTAGTACCTATATCACTACAGGTGTATATGTTATTAGTAAAGGCGAAAATAAGGTTCTGAGGCAGAGTACAATCATCCGAAGAATTCACATTAATCTGACTGACATTAAAGGAAGCCATACCAGTTCCCCCCAGATTCAGCGTTATGGAGTCAATACAGATCGGTGTGGGAGCTGTCAAATCGTCAATAGTTACCACCATCGTGCAACTGGACGTATTCGCACTGAGATCTGTGACTGTAAATGTAACTATGGTGGTATCGCCGTCAAAATCACCCACATTAGTAAAAGGCATTGGGTACTGTGAAACCGTGTAGCCACAGTTATCATTCACCATTACATCATTGATCATATCCGGCAGTAACGAACCACAAGATGGCAAGTTTATACCCATCGGGCAAGTAGGATTGGATGGAGCAATACTATCCTCGACCTTCACTGTGGCATTGCAGGTCGCAGTATTTCCTCTCGCATCAGTCACCAACAGCCGTACCACATTATCGCCCACATCGGCGCACCGGTAGATATGGGTGCTGGTGGTATTATTGGATGAGCACGTTTGAAGAACGGCTGTACCTTTGTTATCATGCAGTGAAATGAACCCCGCGGCATTGTCAGGATTGGTCATCATCAGCATGTAATACCCTGTAGCTGCGGTGAACATGATACGACGGCCACCGCTCACATCCAGTTCACAGTATTGCTCGGTAGTCAAATCGAGTTGTGAACAATCCGGCGAAGAAAATGGGCCCCAGACAGCTGCGTCATAGCCAATTGGCCCCGGCGCCGGATTAGCCTCAATAATCATATCTATCGTTCCCGCTGCTGTGACATGAAAATATGCCCATGATTCTTGAAGTGTATCGCGAATACCACAGCTATTTGAGTAGCCTCCGTGTGCCCCATCCACCGCTGAACGAAACTGCATAGTATCAGACACACATACTGCACCGGAACAATCGGGCCCCGCAGTAAACCAGTCTGCCACAGCCAGCGTAACAGCCGAGCAGGCATCAAAAGAGCCATCGTCAATATCATCCAGATCAACCAGTACTTCTCCATTTGCATCCAGTTGAACTGTAAAGTTTGGGGCACATTTAGCCACAGGGTCCGTGTTGTCGTCAGTCACAATAAGGGTAGCTGACGCAGTGGCCGTTCCTCCAGTGACATCGGTTATGGTAACGGTATAAGTGCCCGCCACTCCGGTTATGATAGCCGGAGTAATCTCAGCAGTACTCCACAAATAGGCTGTTCCCGAACTCGCAGTAAGCGTAGCCTCAGCTCCACACACGATGCTACCGTCGTTGGGTACTCCCGAAGTCTCCGTAATCGTGATGTTTGGCTGTGCCGACGCCCGGCCTGCCAAAAACATCAGCATCAGGAGTACTATTCCGAGCCTGTAAAGTTCAATCATCCGCAGATTGATCATATTTTTTCTCATTACAATGTGTAACCGGTAGTGCATGAATTGAATCATAGCCGCTGTTGTGGGATTTTCCAGACTATACCCACAAAAAATAAACCAATTTTTAATATGTTGGCATAAAATTACCCCTATTTGTACGAAAGGGGCCATTATTCTGTTATAATATGTTTTTTATATGAAAATAAACTGGCACAAAGGGTATGAATTTGCTCATTTTGCCATGTAACCCTCCCCCGATTGACGTCATTATCCATACTTTTGCCTCAAATTTTCCAGACATGAAACTTCAGTTCATACTCCCGCTTTTTATATCCCTGGGACAGCTCGCCGCCCAGCCAGTGAGCCTCGAAACAGCCTCGCCCGACGGACAGGTGAGGGTCCGATTATCACTCGGTTCCAACGGTGAACCATCCTACAGCGTCTCGTTCATGGGCAAAGAGGTGGTTGCTCCCTCCGCACTGGGATTGCAGTTGCGCAACCACGACATGACGAAGGGACTGCGCGCCATCGGCAACCGCTCTTTCACCCGCTCCGAAAACTGGAAACCCGTCTGGGGTGAGGTGGACCAGATTGCCGACCAGTGCAACGGTACGGTACTCGAACTGCAGGATGCCTCCGGTCTCAGGATGGATATTGTCGTGCGTGTTTACGACGACGGCGCCGGTATCCGCTATGAGTTTCCGGAAAATGACAAGGGACGGGCGTTGATTGTCATGGATGAAATTACCTCCTTCAACCTGACCGAAGACCTGCAGGCCTGGTGGGCGCCCAGCGACTGGGACTCCAACGAACACACATACAGGAATACACGCCTGAGTCAGGTGGATGCCACCAGCTATCTCGGCGATATTGAGCCCTTCAACCAGGCTATAAAGAATGTGCGGGCCATGCTCACCCCGGTAACCATGCAGTCGGACAACGGCTACTGCATCTCTATCGCCGACGCCGCTGTGCAGGATTACGGAGCCATGCACCTCGAACAGGGTCAGAACCCCGCTCACCTGCGCGCCCGCGTGATTCCGGGCGCCGACAACCGGGTCGTTGCAACCGGAAGGATGCCGTTCAATACCCCCTGGAGGGCCATACTGCTCGAGAAAGACGCCGCGGGAATTCTGTCTAACCGGCTGATTCTGAACCTGAACGAGCCCTGCAAGATAGAAGGCGACCTCTCCTGGATCAAGCCGCAGAAATACGTGGGCATCTGGTGGGAAATGCACATCGGGAAATCCACCTGGTACTATACTGACAAGAACACCGGAAAACCCGTGCCCAACCACGGCGCCAATACCGCCAACGTGAAAAAATATATTGATTTCGCCGCCAAAAACGGATTTTCAGGGGTACTCGTGGAAGGCTGGAATACCGGATGGGAAGAATGGTTCAACTCCGGCAAGGAGGAAATTTTTGATTTCACCAAACCTTACCCCGACTACGACATGGATGAAATCAGCCGGTACGCCCGCGAAAAAGGCGTGAAAATCATCGTGCACCACGAAACATCGGCCGCAGTACCCAGCTACGTACGGCAGATGCCCGCCGCCTACGACTACATGAAGCAGCACGGCTTCGACGCCATCAAAACGGGATATGTAGGGTATGTGATCCCAAAAGGACAATGGCACGACGGCCAGTACATGGTCAACCACTACAACGATGTGCTCCGCGAAACAGCCAGACGACAGATCATGGTGGTGGCGCACGAACCCACCTGTCCGAGCGGTCTGCACCGCACATGGCCCAATTTCATGGCTGCCGAGGCCGCGCGCGGACAGGAATACAATGCCTGGAGCAAGGGCAACGACCCCAGCCACGAACTGACGCTCATTTTTACCAGATGGCTCGGCGGCCCCATGGACTACACGCCCGGTATCTTCCAGCTGGAACTCAATCAGTTTGATGCCAATAAAAAAGAAAGGGTGCGCACTACACTCGCCAAACAGCTGGCCATGTACGTAACGCTCTATTCTCCGGTTCAGATGGCGGCCGACCTGCCCGAAAACTACGAGAAACGCCCGGCAGAATTCCAGTTTATCCGCGATGTACCCACCGACTGGTCCGATACGCGCATTCTGAACGCAGCCGTGGGCGATTACGCCACCATCGCACGCAGGAAGAAAAACTCGCAGGAGTGGTTCATCGGCAGCATGACCGACGAGCTGAACCGGAGCTTTAAAGTGAAACTCGATTTCCTGGAAAAAGGCAAAGCGTACGAGGCCACCCTCTATGAAGACGGTGAAAATGCGCACTACCTGAATAATCCCTATCCGGTGAATATACGGAAAATAAAAGTGCGCAAGGGCGACAAACTGACCATCAACCTGGCAGCAGGGGGCGGTTTTGCCGCGAAACTGACGCCTTTGAAGTAGTTCTTTCCGGGAGCTCCTGCTTCAGGGGCTCCCGGACTGAATCATCAGCGCACCTTGTAGGCCTTGTTCACGCGGTCGAGTTCGCGCTTGCTCTCGCGGGCCTTGATGGTTTCGCGCTTGTCGAACGACTTCTTGCCGCGGGCAAGGCATACGGTTATCTTGATGAAGCCGCGGTCGCTCACGAATATGCGGTATGGGACGATCGTGGATCCCTTCTCCTTCATCCCCCTTTCCAGTTTCCTGAGTTCGTTCTTTTTCAGCAGCAGTTTGCGCTGACGACGGGGCGAATGGTTGGCATCGGTGCCGTATTCGTATTCGGCGATATAGAGGTTCCTGATCCACAGTTCCCCCTGATCGAACATACAATAGGCATCGGTCATATTGGCATTGCCATCCCGAATGCTCTTTACCTCCGTGCCGGTGAGCATGATGCCCGCATCAAACTCGTTCACGAAGAAGTATTCGTGCGAAGCCTTTCGGTTGATTATTTCCAGTGCCGGTTTTTTCTTCTCTTTTGCCATCTCTGATTGTGCGCAAAGGTATTCCCGAATGATGAAACTTGCCGGCTATTTTCAAAAAAACAAAGCAGGATAGCGGGCGGGTGACCGGAATTTACCACATTTGCACTATGTACGAACTCAATCAGACACCATTTGGTTCCCGTCAGCGCTTTGATATTTTCCACAAAGTTACCGGAACGGGCTTCAGCATCGTCCCGGAGATGGGCGCAACGGTGCTTTCCATACAATTCAACGGCAAAAATATTCTCGACGGATACGAGACGCCTGAAGAACTTGAGGAGGGCAAATGGGGAAAAAGCAGTGTGCTGTTCCCTTTTCCCAATCGCCTGAACGACGGCAAATACACATGGAACGACACGGCATATCAGTTCCCGATTAACAATGAATCCACCGGAAATGCCATACACGGATTCGTTCGCCACGAATCGTTCGAGGTCACCGAGGTGCTGCTCACCCAGAACTCGGCCAGCATACGCTGCATGTACGAGTACGAGGGCGACAAGCCGTACTACCCTTTCCCGTTTCTGCTGCAACTCGAATTCACCATCTCCGACGATGGCCGCTTTACGGTAACGGTGGATGTGGACAATCTGGGAGAAACCACCATGCCCTTCGGTTTCGGCTGGCACCCCTACTTCCGCCTCGCCGAAAGTGCCGGCGCGCACGCGCTCGGACTGCCCGACTGCGCGCGCGTGGAAATCAGCGACCGGATGATACCCACCGGCGTCAAAACGCCCTTTGACGATTACACCGACCGGAAGGAGGTGGGCGACACTTTCCTCGATAACTGTTTCATACACACCGGAAATGCCGAAGATCCGGAGCTGGTGCTCGAAGGAGAGGCGGGGGTGGTTACCGTGCAGGCGCCCGCAAACCAGTTTCCGTTTTTTCAGGTGTTCACGCCGCCACACCGCGAGAGTATCGCGCTGGAACCCATGACCTGCAATATTGATGTTCTTAATAACCACGAAGGTCTGACAGCGCTGGGAAGCCACGACAGATGGACCGGGAAACTCTGGATTGTTTATCAATGAAAGAAGAACTGCGCCGCAGCCTGACCCTGTACGGGCTCGTCATGATTGCCGTTGGAAGCACCATCGGCAGCGGAATTTTCCGTACACCCGGAAAAATTGCCCTGATGGTACACCAGCCCGAATACGTCGTAGCGCTCTGGGTACTAGGCGGAATCGTCGCGCTCACGGGCGCGCTCACGCTCGCGGAAATGGGCAGCATGTTCCCGGGGGCCGGCGGACTGTATGTCTATCTCCGGGAGGCTTACGGCGACGGGATGGGATTCCTTTACGGCTGGTTTATCCTGTTCGTCAGTACCTCGGGCAGTATTGCCGCGCTGGCGGTAGTTTGCTCCGAACACCTGCTTTACCTGGGAGGTATCGGGCGCGACAGCGGGTGGGTAACACCGTTTGCCGTCTTTCTGATTATTTTTCTCACCATTGTGAACCTGTTCGGCGTGCAGATTGGCGAGTGGATTGCCAATATTTTCACCGGCGCCAAGCTGCTGGGACTGTCTGCCATCATTCTGGCAGGGTGGTTTTTCGCCAACAAGGATGTACAGGCTGCCAATGACGCCAGCGTTTTTGCACACACGCCTCCCGAGGATCTGAGCAGCGCACTGGCTGTGGCATTTATAGGTGTACTGTGGAGTTACGGGGGG
>CAIYFY010000249.1 GCA_903925535.1 uncultured Bacteroidota bacterium
AGTCAGATTTTCTTTCACGCGCAACAAATAGCGCTTTTTGTGAAAATAATCCCTGACAATATTCAGTTCCTCATCACTACCGGTTGATTCATTCCATCCCTGCAGCAGGCCGGTCACGCCCGACTCAATATCTTTTTCAAGCGCCGCCACGGCCTCCCGGGCTGTTTTCAGGGCCTCTTCAGACGGGTTCATCTGCAAATCCATAATCATCTCGTTTAGTTCCATCATTTCCATCAGGAAGCTCTTCGGTAGTACTTCTTCCCTGGAATCTGCCCCGATTAGGCCTTTCAGCTCGAGTAAATACCTGACTCTGGAATCGGTATCTGAAAGTACCTTGAAGGCTTCGTTGTTTAAGGATGATAACTCAAGCGCTTTATCCTGTTCTTCAGTGGATGAAAGCGTATGAAAATCGGGATGAAAGCGACGGCTGTTTTCCAGAAACGCCTTTCTGAGTGACTGCATGTCAATGGCCAGCGAGACTGGAAGTCCGAAAAAACTGAAATAGTTGCTTGTGTCTGGGGTATTCATCAGGTCAGAACAATTTTTCCAGGAAGTGACGCCAGATATCCAGTCCGAATGCGAGGATCATCAGTCCGAGCAGGAGCATAAATCCGATCGTGACTGCCTTTTCCATGAACTTGTCACTCACCTTTTTACCGGTGATGACCTCCCAGATAAGGAACATCACGTATCCTCCGTCCAAAGCGGGAATTGGAAGCAGGTTCATGAAAGCCAGGATAATGCTCAGGGAGGCGGTTACACTCCAGAAAACCTCCCAGTTCCAGGTCGGACTGAAAAGTTTGCCTATACTGATGACACTGCCGAGGTTATCCTTCACTGAAATCTTACCTGAAAACATCTGACCGAATGCCTTGATTTGTCCGGTAAGGAATCCCCAGCCCATTTCCACACCTGCCGGCAGCGCTGTCAGGAGAGAGTATTTTTCTCTTTCAATGGTAAAGTAACCTTCTCTTCTGGCCATCACTCCGATTTTGCCTTCGGGTGTAATCTTGGCGGGAATATCTATGGTTTGTCCGTTGCGCTCAATACCAAGCAGGACATTGTTGCCCCTGTTATTCCATGCCATGGCGGCAAACTCGTCAAAGTAGGTTGTTTTTTCGCCGTTGAGCATGACAATCCGGTCGCCCTTCTGAATACCGGCATCCCTGGCCGGGCCCTGAGCCACATCTTCCACATAGAATGGTACTCTGGGGGTGAAAAGGGAGGATTTGGAAATACGCTGGCTGGTTATCTGTTTGCCGAGGTCATCGGAAAGTACGATAGTCGTATCGCGTCCGTCACGCGAGAGTGTGACATTTCTTGTGTCGCCAAGCACTACTTCCTCAATAAAAACGCCCGGATCAACCCTGTTGAAGGGCTTGTTGCCTATACTGGCGATGATATCTCCCTGTTTGAATCCCTGGTGGAGCAGTACTGAGTCATAAGCGAGTCCGTACTCCTTGACAGCTGCTGTTGGTACATAGGATTTGCCGAAGTACCACAGAATCATGGCGAAAAGAAAGAATCCCAGCAGGAAGTTGACAGTGACCCCGCCGATCATAATAATCAGTCGCTGCCAGGCCGGTTTGGAGCGGAATTCCCAGGGTTGTGGTGGCTGCTTGAGTTGTTCAGTATCCATGCTCTCGTCCACCATGCCGGAGATTTTGACATAACCGCCCAGGGGGAGCCACCCGATTCCGTATTCGGTATCACCTCTTTTGGTTTTCCACAGAGCCTTGAACGGATCAAAGTCGAAAAAGAGATAAAATTTTTCCACCCTCGTTTTGAACCACCTGGCAGGGGCGAAGTGACCCAGCTCGTGGAGCGTGACGAGAATAGAGAGACTGAGAAAAAACTGAACTATTACCGAGATACTGTCCATGATTGTGATTTGTCTTTCGAATTTAAGCGATCAGGAGCCAATCTCTCTGTAACGCTGACTGTTTGCGGGGTCAATACGGGTCATTATTTGAATGACACGGTCTTTTTGCGGTTTGGTTCCAAGCTTCCAGAGTTCGACCAGTTCATCCCTCTTTGCGTAGGAGAACATCTGGACGATCATACAGTTCAGATAAGCTACATATACCTTGTCAACTTCTTCGAGGGCCTGCAGGATAGCCTCCCGCCCCTGTTCCGGACTGGAGCTGAACATATCCAGGCCATTTCTGTAGTAGTTGTGCATGGCTGCCCGCATGGGTTTGACCCTGGGGTTCAGCAGATTTTCTATGATCCAGTACCTGTTTCTGTTCTTGCCGCCGTCGGCAGGTCGCCACCCCGAGGCACTGTTTCCCGAGTTTTGAACGTTGGTTACTATTCGTTCGGCAGTAGCGTAGTGCGGATCGCCGCCAAAGGGCGAGAACGAGTCGTAATCCATGCCCAGGATAACATAGACATAGAATGCGAGCATGGCGGGCAGGTTCTGGTTATCGGCGGCGTCGCGGATGAACTCGATGGGCTGATTTTGTTCGTAAATGAAAATCAGGTCCTTGTCGAGGTAAGAGATCATCGGTGTTTCGTAACCGCTGCCATAAACCGGGCGCGTGGACTGCACGGCAAGTTCGCCTTCGAATACGTTGTTATCAGACTCCTTGGCTATGGTGATGATAAAGTTGCATTTGATGCGCTCGTCCGGCTCAAACACATCGTTGGTCCATTTGGTATTATTCAAAAAATCGCGCAGGGAAGCCTCCAGCTGGTCGAAAACGCGGCGATCAGTCTGCTGCAATTGCGGTGTATTGATGCGAACGGTTGCGTTCAGTTCGCCCTGACACCATGCGGTAATCGAGAAAAGCAGGAATAATGCGGAAGAAAATAACTTTTTTACCATAATCGTGCAGGTGAGTTGGATGCAATATCTTCCATGACGCATCATGAGCGTTTCTGGTTGGCCAGACGAATAATTTGATTGACGATGTCGGCGGCTACGCTCTTTTTATGTTTCAGTTCGTACGGCACCACATCTCCGTCGCTGCTGATGATGGATACTTTGTTTGTGTCGTATCCGAAACCGGCTCCGGCATCACGCATGGAGTTCAGCACGACGAGATCCAGATTTTTCTTTTTGAGCTTGGCCGCTGCATTGAGTTCTTCATTATCAGTTTCCAGCGCAAAACCGACCAAAATCTGATTTGAAACTTTCTGTTTACCCAGTGCAGCTGCGATATCAATCGTTTTTTCGAGCTCGAGTACCAGATCATCATCTTTTTTCTTGATCTTGGTTTCAGAAAAATATCGGGGCTTGTAGTCGGCTACTGCTGCTGCGAATACTGTGATATCGGATTCTCCAAAGATTGAACTGCAGGCATCATACATTTCAAGTGCCGAGCCTGTAGAAATAATCCGGATTGAGCTGTCGGTTGGCCGGAGGTGGGTTGGTCCGAGTACCAGAGTGACGGAAGCCCCGCTGGCAGACAACTCTTCGGCGATGGCGATGCCCATTTTTCCGGTGGAGTGGTTCCCCAGGAAGCGCACCGGATCGAGTGGCTCGTGTGTCGGTCCGGCCGTTACGAGGGCTTTTTTACCTGAAAGAGGCAGGTCATTTTTACTTTTAAACCAGGCATCGAGGAATGCGACGATATGCTCGGGTTCAGCCATGCGGCCGTCTCCCACCAGTCCACTGGCGAGCTCTCCATGCTCTACCGGGATAATCTGTACGCCATATTCCCGCAGGAGCGAGATGTTTCGTTGCGTTGAAGGGTGCTTCCACATGTCCAGATCCATGGCGGGGGCGACAAAAACAGGGCAGCGGGCAGACAGGTACACAGCACTCAGGATATTGTCGCAGATGCCACCGGCGAGTTTGGCCAGTGTGTTGGCGGTGGCCGGGGCGATTACCAGTGCATCTCCCCAAAGTCCGAGTTCAACATGATTATTCCAGGCTGTTTCGGAGTGTACATCCGACAGCGTTTGTCTTTTGGACAGTGTTGACAGCGTAAGCGGACTAATAAAATCGGTTGCTGCGCCGGTCATCAGAACCTGCACCTCGTCGCCTCTTTTAACAAACAGCCTGGTCAGGTGCGCCGACTTGTATGCGGCGATGGATCCCGAGACGCCGAGAATAACCTTCATGACAATAGTCCGGGATGGTAATTAGTCCTTGTTCTCCACAAAGCGCCACTGAACATCATTTTGCAGATATTCCTGTGTAGCGATGATAGCGGTGTTGGGCAGGCGCTCATAGAACTTGGAAATTTCAATCTGTTCCTTGTTCTCCTGAACCTCCTCGATGGTATCGGTATTCACGGCAAACTCCTCGAGTTTACGCTGAATTTCCCATTTCAGGTCGCTGGAAATCTGGCGTGCACGTTTTGAAATGATTGAAATCGTTTCATAGATGTTGCCTGTTTCCTTCACCATTTCGAGTACATCGCGTGGCTGTACGTTGGCATCGAGGCCCTGGGCCTTTGTTTTAATATCGCTCATGAATGTTATTTTAACTTTTGAGTCGGTTTTTGACAACTTTGAGGGCCGATTCGGCCTGTTTTCTGAATTGTTTCACCTCTTTGGTGTACTTCCCTTTGGGGTATTTCTCCTCAAATTCCTTACAGCGGGTAATGCACTCATTATATCGCTCTACCTTCTTTTCGATAACAGAGTTTTCGCTTAGCAGGAAACTTGACCTTGCTATAAGGTATCTGACACGCTCGGCATCCGGGC
>CAIYFY010000250.1 GCA_903925535.1 uncultured Bacteroidota bacterium
ACTTGAAATGGTGTGTCAACCTCCGTTTGATGCTGCAAATATAAAACAAAGAGTTTTTAAAAACAAAACATTTGAAAGGTTTTCTTTGAAAAAAAGTGCAAAAAAGCTTGTTTTTATACATAAATTATTGAAATTCAAATACTTGCGCATTTTCTATTTTCAAACAATAACAGACTGTCGGCGGAGAAACGAAAGTCATTCGGAGGCCCGGGCAGGTGAATCTCGATATGGACTGATGGCCGGAACATTTAACTCCTGTGTGATTAAAAATTTAAACGTACATTTGTGACGGTATCAGATTGTTTGATCCGTTCAAAGGACATATCGGCGTCAAACTACCTTTATTAATATGGGCATTGTCATTTCTCTTCTGAATCACAAGGGTGGCGTGGGCAAAACGACCAGCGCTGTCAATATAGGGGCTGCCATGGTGGAGCTGGGCAAGCGCGTGCTGCTTATTGACCTGGACCCCCAGGCGAACCTCACTATTTCTCTCGGCATTCCACGCCAAAAGGTTACTATATATGAGGCACTCCGGGGAGAAAGCGAGATTGTACCCTACACTTGCAAACCCGGTCTGGATGTAGTTGTGTCGTCTCTGGATCTTTCCGGTGCCGAGATGGAACTCATCAATGAAGCTGGTCGCGAATACCTGCTCCGTGAAATTCTGTCTCAGGTAGTTGATGATTATGACTTCATACTCATTGACTGCCCTCCGTCGCTCGGCCTCCTGACACTGAATGCGCTTACCAGCAGCCGCTATGTGCTTATCCCGCTGCAGACACAGTTTCTGGCTGTACAGGGGCTGGCCAAAATCAAACAGGTCATAGACAAGGTACGCTCACGCCTGAATACAGACCTTGAGATGGCCGGCGTAATTCCGACAATGTATGACAGCCGCCGCGTCCTCAACCGCGATGTACTGGATATTATACAGAAGTATTTTGAAGACAAGGTTTTCAAAACCAGCATCCGGGAAAATGTATCGCTCGCGGAAGCTCCGGCCCACCGGAAGGATATTTTCGAATACAATCCCAGAAGCCCGGGTGCTGCTGACTATCTTGAGCTGACAAAAGAAATCCTCGAACGAACCAAAGGGTAAACATAACCGCCAATCTCTCTGACCATGGCAAAAAAGGAATTTTCTAAAGGTCTGGACAATCTGCTGTCCGATGTCGAAACAGGCGGGAATGTTTTTGCTGACGCTGCTGCGGCCGCTCCTCCTCCCAGGGAACGCCGCCATGGCCACAAGAGCTTCATGTCAGATCTCGACTCGCTGCTTCAGGACGCACTGGATGAAAGTATCTCCAGCCAGAATGACCCGCGGTCAGCATCAGTTCAGGCCAAATCCGGAGCAAAGCAGTCCGTATCCGACAATGTTCCGCACGGACTGGATGCCCTCATCAGACAAACCATTAATATCCAGGATATCATTACTGATGAGGCCACAGGAAAACGCCGCCTGACGGTAGCCGTTGACAAAACAAAGCTGGAAAAGTTGAAAACCATTGCACGGCTCGAGAATTCTTACCTGAAAGATCTGCTGGTCGAACTCATAGACGCCTATATTCAGGAATACCCTGCAAAAAAGGGCGTAGATATCTGATACAGGCTGTATGCTGGACAGCGCCTATCACGATTTCAGGCTTTTCTACAATCAAAGCATTTTTCCGGAACTCCTGCACATGGAGCGAAGACGGCGAAGGCTCCTGCGCCTGCTCGCCCTGTCCGCTTTCATGGGCGCACTCGTGATAGCTGTACAGATATATGTGGCTATTTTTGTACTGGCTCTCGTACTGTCACTGCTGGCCGGCGTCTGGATTGCCTTTCTTCTTTTCAGAATACGCATTTTTTATCAGGAATTCAAGCCTCGCATAGTCAATCTGCTGCTCGACTTTATTGATAACGATGTGAATTTCTCCTTCGAAAATTACGACCCGAAGGGATTCATTCCGGCAAAAACATTCTTCGAAAGCAAAATTTTCGTCAGCGCCGACACCTATAAGGGAGAGGACCTGATCAGGGGTCAGGTGCGTGAAACACCCTTCGAGGCCTGCGAACTGCAGATACTCGAAATCAGTCCGGTCAGAAGAAACCTCGACCGCGTGTTCCGGGGTGTATTTCTGGTAGCTGACTTTCAGCGTTGGGATATGCACGGCGGTGTACTTATTCTGCCCGACTCCCAGCGCAAATACATGAGTATGAGTGAGCGCGCCTTTCACCTCGTTGGCGGACGGCGCGTACGAAACAATCTGCTGCCCGAATTCGAAGCCTTCTTTGATACGTATGCCACGCCTGATGCGCGCCCGCAGGACGTCATCTCCGAAGATATTCAGTGGAAAATTCTCCGGTTCCGCGAGCGGTTTATTCAAAACAAACGCGACAAGGAAATATTCTGCTCGATCATAGGCGACAAAATATATCTGGCACTGACACAGGATAAAAATCTTCTGGAGCCTTCGCTGCTCCGCTCCAATACAAGCTATGAAGTAGTGCGGGAGTTCTACGACGACCTCCGCATGCTGCTCGATATAGTTCTGGACGTGGACGCCATGAACTGATATACCCGCCAAAAATCCAAATAATCTGCCTGCAAGTTTTGATTACAAGCATTTTGCCGTACCTTTGCGGCACTGAATACAGATGGATAGGCAATAACTGCCGTTTGACCCTCTGAAATCTGTAACCGGTATATTTCTTTTCACACCATTAAAATTCAAAAAATGGCAGTCTATTACAACAAGGAAAAAATCGCTGAAATCACCAAACAGTACGGTAAAGATGCAAACGACACGGGTAACGTGGA
>CAIYFY010000251.1 GCA_903925535.1 uncultured Bacteroidota bacterium
GAAGGGCTATAGCTCAGTTGGTTAGAGCGCTACACTGATAATGTAGAGGTCACCAGTTCAACTCTGGTTAGCCCTACTATCCCACAAAGGAATTCTCAGTGCAGCTTTTGTTGCAACAGGTATTTTTTATACTTTTGCGTCAACAACTGAACTTCCTTACAAAAAACTACCCTTTACGGGGGATTAGCTCAGCTGGCTAGAGCACTAGCTTTGCAAGCTAGGGGTCCTGGGTTCGAATCCCTGATCCTCCACTGCAACTAAAAAGCCGTTCCTTTTGGAGCGGCTTTTTTTTGTTTGTATCTGACTGTTTTGATGTCAACTCCTGACACCGGCACTGCGCAAAACACTCACTTTCGCTGTATCCGCACGACCTGTTTCCCGGTTCTGAACGCGGACAAAGTAAATACCCTCCGGCAGCGATGTCACATCCATAAAATAATAGTTGGCACCTGGTTGTACTGTTTCCGTCCGGCTGGATACCAGTGTGCCTCCAAGACTGTGCAGTGAAATTACAGCCTGATATGCCCGGTCAGAATGATTCTCTACCAAAATCTCGGTAACACTGACGGCAGGATTCGGGAAAACTGAAACCGGCTTGAATCCGTCGGTGATAACTGGTGCGCCTCCCCACTGACAGCCCGAATCTACCCGGTATTCCCGGTCAATCAGTTTCATTTTGGAATATCCGTCGAACATTGCTTCCTCCATCACATACGGATTGGCACCCAGCCAGTCTTGCAGCAGTGTAGCAAATACCTGGCGGTAGTCAAACTGCATATCCTTCAACTGATTGTCTGAAGTCAGGTTGTCCAGGTTCGGGTTGGCACCACTCACGCCGGCTTTTACATTTTTACCGAATACCATCATCGGCGCCAGTGTGCCGTGATCGGTGCCAAACGAGCCATTCTCCCTGGCACAACGGCCGAATTCAGAGAACGTGCAGGCAACCACCTGATCGCCCAGTCCCATTAGCTTCAAATCATCAAAGAACGTCTTCACTGCGTCCGAGAGGGTCTGCATCAGCGTGGCATGTGTTCCGAGGCTGGTATCGCCCGAATCTACCTGGGCACTGTGCGTGTCAAAGCCACCCAGCTGACAAAGGTAAATCTTCGTCTTGCACCCCCCGCGTATCATACGCGCTATGGTTTTCAGCTGACTGGCAAACGTATTGTTCGGATAAGAAGTAATAGCATTGCTGCCCGCATTGAATACCTGGGAAATACGCTGGGCGTACAGGTTAATGCTGCGCTCAACCCCCATAATATAAGCAAGTTCATCGCCGTGCTCTGTATCGGGTATGTTGGTGACGGGAGCTCCGCCAATCGTCTGAATCAGGGAAAAGAAACCGGCAGGATCCTGGCCACTCAGATTAATTGAATTCTGGTGTTCCGATTCAGTGTGAAAACCCAGCGATGTATTCGGATCACCTACCTGAATACCCAGCGGATCAGGCATGGACGCTGTGGGCTCTCCTGCCACATCAGGATAGAATGCCTGCAGGGCACGACCCATCCAGCCGGATGCCGTACTGGAACCAACGCCGGAATCTGCCCCGGCAAGCCATATATCGGTACCCTTGAAATGCGACTGGTTCATACTTTGATAACCGACTGCCTGTATGACATTGACCATACCTTCGTCATACATGGACTTCACGGCAGTCATGCGCGGGTGAAGTCCCGCAATACTGTCACTGGACAACCCGCCGTCAATATTGATAAAGGCACTCTGGTCAATACGCGTGGTAGGCCTCAACTGAGCGTAACGATCGTAACGCGCCGCAGGAATAACCATATTGAGCCCGTCGTTACCTCCCTTCAGTTGTATGAGCACCAGTACCCTGTCCTCAACACCATCGCAGTCTGCAAGAATCCGGGCCATTTTGCTGTTGGCAAACGGGCGTACGGAAAATCCATTGAGGGCAAAGGGCGTTACGCCGGCTGCCGGTAAAAATTTGAGAAAATTTCTCCTTTTCATGCGCTTGACAGATTTCAGTGTGAAGTACTGGACTTTCAGGGGGTGAATATAGTTTAGATAAAAAAAATGGAGAAGGTTTAATGATAAAAAATCAAACAACTGTTTTATTCGTTAAGGTTCAAGTAACCTCTCATTCAGTCCAATTCCATACTTTCGCCCTGAAAATAAGATTCAAACATGAAAAAACTGCTCTCTTTACCTCTGTTACTCTGCTTTCTCTCCGCGTCATTCGCACAGAAAAGTGATACCTACGAGTTCAGGGAATACAAGCGCCACGCTGCCACGCCCGTGAAAAGTCAGGACCAGACCGGTACCTGCTGGGCCTTCAGTACAGCATCCTTCCTCGAAAGTGAAGCCCTTCGCCTCGGAAAAGGTGATGTGGATCTGAGTGAAATGTTCGTTGTACGCCATATTTATCGCCAGAAATGTGAAAACTATGTACGCCGTCAGGGTACTGCACAACTCAGCGAAGGCGGACTGGCACACGACTATCTCAACGCTGTAAAAGAGTATGGCGTTGTACCGGAGAGTGTATATCCCGGCCGCAAGGATTCAAAAACGCCGTTCAACCACGGTCCGCTCGAAAAGGCACTGCGCGAAAAATGCCAGTCGCTGGTGGACGACGCACGCAACAAAAAACTGGGCGCCGACTGGATGGCGCCTGTTGACTCCATTCTCGATGTTTATCTGGGAGCCGCGCCGCGCAAGTTCACCTACAACAACGCGGTGTTCAGTCCGCAGTCGTTTCGCGACTTCCTGGGCATCAATCCGGACAACTATGTATCGGTAACCTCCTTCACACATCATCCGTTCTGGACAACCTTCACCCTGGAAGTTCCGGATAACTGGTCGAATGGAGATTTTTACAACCTGCCCCTCGACGAATTCATGCGCTGTGCCACACACGCCATCGAAAAAGGCTATACGATGGCCTGGGATGCCGATGTGAGCAATGCCGGATTCGCTGCCAAAAGCGGAATAGCCATTGTTCCCAAAGCAGATTTGTCGGCAATGAGCTCTTCCGATCGCGAAAAATCCTTCAAAAAATACCAGCCGGAAGTAGCTGTAAATCAGGAGTACCGCCAGCAACTGTTCGACAGACAGGAAACTACGGATGACCACCTCATGCATATTGTGGGTGTGCTCGACGAGAAAAACTCGGGACTTTTCTACATTACCAAAAACTCCTGGGGTGAAATTTCTGAAAACAAAGGCTATGTATATGTTTCCGATGCATACCTGCGACTCAATTCCATCTCTTTCACACTCCCCAAAGAAGCTATTCCTCAGGATCTGCGCCGCCGGCTCGGGCTGGAGCCCGGCGAGGTGAATATCGAGCGTACACCCGAAATGAATATTCAGCCGGTAACACCGCCAACACCACCCTCCAATACAAAAACAACTACTTACGGACGTTCCAAGCCGGCGCCAACCACCATACAGACACGCCCTGCCAAATCAACTGGCAACAAGAAAGACTAAGGAACTGTCCTCATTTTAAAATTCTGACTTCACCATGAAAAATACACCACTCACCGAAAAGCACACCGCGCTCGGCGCAAAAATGGCCGAATTCGCAGGCTATAATATGCCCATCTCCTACTCTACGATCACCGAAGAGCACAACGCCGTCAGACAGGCTGTGGGTGTATTCGATGTGAGCCACATGGGTGAGTTCATCGTGCGCGGGAAGCAGGCCACCGCTTTCCTGCAGGCAGCCACTTCAAATGATGTGAGCAAACTGAAACCGGGAGAGATACAGTACTCCTGCATGCCCAACAAGAAAGGTGGTATTGTGGATGACCTGCTCGTTTATCGCCTCGACGATGCTGCCGAAATGACCGTGGACGGCGAAGAGTCGTACATGCTCGTAGTAAATGCCAGTAACGAAATCAAGGACTGGCGCTGGCTCAAGCGGATTTCACGCGGATTTGAAGTTAAAATGCAGAATATTTCGTCCAAGACAGGACTTATAGCTGTACAAGGTCCCAAAGCCGTGGAGGCACTGAAAAAACTGACTGACATTGACCTGGGTTCCATCAAATACTACAACTTTCGCAGAGGAAAATTTGCCGGCTGCCAGAACGTGATTGTATCAGCAACCGGCTACACCGGTGCAGGTGGCTTCGAGATTTACGCCAAAAACCGCGATATCGCCAAAATATGGGATAAGGTGTTCAAAGCCGGCGAGAAATTCGGTATCAAGCCCGCGGGCCTGGGCGCGCGCGATACCCTGCGCCTGGAGATGGGATACTGTCTCTACGGCAACGACATCAACGATAAAACCAGTCCGCTGGAAGCCGGTCTCGGATGGATCACCAAGCTGAACAAGGAAGCCGATTTCCCTTCCAAAGCCAAATTCGTGAAGCAAAAAGCGGACGGTGTCAAACGCAAACTGGTGGCATTCACACTCGATAATGAGCGCCGTGTACCCCGCCACGATTATGTCATCGAGAGCCGCCGCGGTGCCGTTATTGGCGTAGTTACCTCAGGTACCCACTCCCCTACCCTCGACAAGCCGATTGGCATGGGGTACGTAAAAGCTAAATACGCCGAACCCGGTACGAAGATTATGGTTGTTGCCGGCAGCAAGAAACTGGAAGCCGTAGTATGCCGACTTCCGTTTGTCTCGGGGAAGGTGTAGAAATCTAGTGCTTCTCAAACACCCCCTCATAAAAAGGAATACCCACCCTGAACCATTCCTGACGCACTGGAATAAAGCCAGCTTCAGCGATCATCCTGTCTGTGGGTCTGTTAAGTTGACAACCATCGGCGATTTTTGCCCACACCGGCCGCAAAGCATCCTGCAAGCGGCCGGTGTGTTTGTTATGTGAACGTATATGCTCCAGCACTACAAGCTGCCCGCCGGGCTTCAACCACCGCATGAAATCGCGCAGGGCACCCTCTGCATCCGGAATAGTGCACAAAACCAGCGTGCAGACAACGTAATCAAGTGAATTCTCTTCCATCATTTCATAGAGAGCAGGGTCGCCACAGCCGGTCTGATGCAACACAATACGATTCCCCAGAGCAGACTGCCTTTTTCTTTCGGCTGCCTGCCTGATCATCCAGGGAGAGGGCTCTATTCCGATTATCTCGGTGTTATCGTTATAGTGCACAAAATTGATACCTGTACCTGCACCTACCTCCAGTATGCGGCCGCTAAGCCCTGAAAGTAGCCGGGCACGCCTGTGACGCAGGTAGGGTTTCTCCAGAAACTGCATCAGAAAATCATACCACTGACCGAATGTTTTGCTGTATTTCATTGAAATCCGGATTATTTTTCACAAATGTAAATGTAGGGAGTTTTGCTGCACCCACCCGAGAATTCCATACAAAGGAATATTGCGCATCCAGTCCCGGCTCTCGTAGCCAGCCAGCGAGGTTCTGATACATATTTCGGGCTTATACTTGTCGTAATACCCCCGGAGGCTGCGGTACCGGACGCTCACCGATGATTTGACCTCAATGGGTATGGCCAGCCCATCTTTTTGAATGACAAAATCAATTTCGGATTCGCCTGAATCGGGCGTCCAGTAAAAAGCCTGCTGTTTCTGGCTTGTCAGTTGCTGCAAAACGAACTGTTCGGTTATTACTCCCCTGAACTCTGTAAACATCTGGTCACCCCGGAGCAGAATTTCGGGTGTAATTCCACCCATGGCACACAACAAACCAACATCATTCAGGTAAATCTTGAAATCAGGGTTTCGGCAGGGTTTATAACAAAACCAGCCAAAATATTCAGCGCGGACAGTATCTTGCGGGGATCATAACCCCGCCTGAATATATCGTGCAACTCTCTCGTACTCTCAAAATTGAAATAGGCCGTCTGCCGGAATTCGTTATGCCCGAATTCCTTCATGAGCCATGTTTTACCCACCTGCCGCGCACCCTGTATAATCAGGGGTTTCCTGACGGGCTGTTTTTTCCATTCCAGTAACTTCCGGTATGCGTCTCTTTGCATGCTTGACATCTTTCGAAGATACAAAGATGACAGTTAAGTTTAAAAAAATGTAAATTTGTACATTTTTTCAAACTTAAAAATGTACTTAAACTACACTTTTATGGATTTAAAATGTCAGGCTCCTGAATAACCCCTGCCATCTTTTCTCTTAACTGGTGTTCCATGGTGGCTCTGCCCGCCTCAATCAGGGCATCAAGCATGTGGGTGCCCGGACGCTTTTGTTCCGCCGAAAACCACAGGGTTGTTTCCATCTGGTTGGCCAGTTCAACAGCCTGCTGCGAACCGGAAGGTTTGCCGAGCAAGTGATAGATATAACAAGTAATCACACGATCCTTCCAGTAACTGTCGCCAAAGAGTGATTTGTAATTCATGTCTCTGATACGACTCAGGAAAACATCGCCCAACCGGCCAAGCGACGACAAGCGTGCATTCAACTGAAGCAAAACGTATTTCAGTGGAACGGTCTGGAGTATCTCAAAATCGCTCAGGTAACCGGGAGACTCCTGTGAAACAATCCCCTTTACCGCAGATACAAACTTGCGGGCCATCAAGTAACTCGCTCCCAGACAAAGCAGACATATCGAGAGTACCATGGACACCGGTATGATCAGCAGCTTTTCGCCGGAGGCCACCAGTACCAACAGCGCAACTGCCGCCAGCACAGCTGCCAGTACCTGATACTGACGCAAAGACCACTGCAGGAAAAAAGATGTTTTTCCTGTATCTTCATCAGCCAAACCCGCTATTTCCCTGCGACTGGCATCGGAAACAATGAATGCTCCGATATAGGGAACTTTTCCCTCTTTACTCATACGGCGCTCAAACAGTTTCACACTCTCTATGCCCTGATTGTCTGTGATTCCACCATCCATGAGCCGGACAGGGCGCCGTTTTTCCCAAAGAGAGGAGAGCGTACTGTCTGCAGAGGCCGCAAAATCACCAGGCATGAGCAGCGGCTCAAAACCACCCGGGAAACAACTCGACGCAGCCACAATATCTGCCAGACGAATTTCACGGGCTGCCTCCGTAGTAAGTCTTGACTGACTATGACCAATCACCGCGTTGGCACTGACAGCAAAGCGAAACATCTTGCTGTGCTCTACATCCGTGGCGTTGAATGCAAATTCTGGCAGTCTTGACCGCGCCTCCAGCAAGGTTCCGAGGGTTGCTCCGTGAAAAAACTCCTCGTCATACACCAGCGCAAAGGCATTGATCAGATTTCTTTGTTTCAGCGGATAATCCTTCCAGGCATCCGGGTTGTTCAGCTTGCTCAGTGCACTGACAAGCAGCGTGTCTTTTTTAAGGAAACCATACATTTTATGGTAAAAATCGTCAAAAGATCCGCCCTGCGCGAGCGTGTGCGCGTACACGACCCCGGTGATGGTTCCTCCTGAAATAGAAGACAGAATTGCCAGTTGTTTCAGGAGCGGCTCATTCTCATACTGCATCTCGTGCAGACAAGTCATACCACCCAGATGAAAGGCAGCTGCCCGGTATCCGCCGCCGGACAGTGAAAGTGCGATGTTTTGAAAACGAACTGGCATACGATTGACCGGTTAATATGTACCTTTCAGAGGAATGGCATCAGAACTGTTTTACCGGTTCCTGCCGGCTCGAAAGGTTTGCAAAGTAACGAAGAAGTACGTCCACTTTCCCCGATATCTCTCATCCCGGAGATGTATTTCCGGCCAGAAACTTCATCTTTTACAATTCTGTTACATCATTTTACCGCATAAAAATTATACCATAACGGGAAGCATGCACCTTTGCTTCATCGTTCACCGCAACGGCCTGACTTGCCGTTATCACAAACACCACTCGCTCATGAAAGTACGCCTGTTCGCTCTTCTGATGCTGCTCAGCTCGGGAATCGCATGTCAGCACGAATCTGCCACGACAAGTAAAGAAAGTGCCGGCAGCAGATCCGGTATCGTTTACCACTCCCCCGATGGAGGTAAAACCTGGGAGGATATCAGCACGGGCTTGCACGACAGTCTGAAACCAAACAGTCTCAGTTTCCATGAGGGGGAACTCTGGCTCGGAGCATCCGACGGACTCTACCGTGGTACCCGGTATATCTCCGAGACCGTCTGGGAAAAAACGCCCCTGGATGCCCGTGAACTGGGTGGATTCACGGAAGGCAGGGAGGGTCGGTACGTTATATCTTACTGGCACGGTATCTTTCAGGAGCTTCCGGGTACCGGATTATGGGCTCCCATGCACCAGCATATGCAGGATCCGCTGGTAAATGCCCTTACAGAAACCGGCACAGGATCGCTGCTGGCTGGCTGTGAAAGCGGTATCTACCGGTCCGACAACCGGGGTAAAAGCTGGACGCAAGTGTGCAAGAGCATCCGGATAATCAGTCTCATGCAACATAACGGCGTTATTATCGCCGGAAGTATTGCCGGTATTTACCGGTCTGCCGACGATGGCAAAACATGGGAAAGAACGCTGACCGGCGATCTGGAGGCCCGGCAGATTTACTCCGTCAGGGAGGGCATAATCGGACTGGTAGAACAAGACCCGCCCGTGAGGGGGGTACGGGAAAGAGGACTGTACCTGTCTGCGGATAACGGACTCACCTGGAAGCCGTCCGGAGTAAGACCTCCGGGAGCTATCTACAGTATGGTGGTATCCGGTAATATTGTTTACACCGTTACGTCCACCGGAATATACAGTTCCGAAAATCTGGGAGCGAGCTGGACTCCCGTGAACCCGGCAACCAACAAAGAAGATGTATTTACTACCCTGATTTCTGCGGGGGGCGATTTATATCTGTTTGTGAATAACGGTGGTGGGTGTTAATGCGTATTTTTCCGGCATGAATTTCACCCGGATAATAAAATACACTCCCTGGTTACTCATCGCCATGGCGCTTTACCCGGCATCCCTGTACCTTTCAATACGGCAGCCCGATGAAAATCGCGTCAATCTGGCACTCAGAAAAGCTGCCGATCGGCTGCTGCGGGAAAGTGGCGACTCGGTCAGCCGTATTCCCGGTGTGGTACGGATTGAGGAAAACACCTGGAGCATACGGCCTGAAACCGGGTTTTCTTACGATAAACTCCCCGAAATCATAGAGTCCGCTTTCAGGCAGCACGATATTGGCAACGCCTATTCAGTTATGGTACGGCGCTGTTTCGATGATTTCATTGATCTGGGATACCAACAGTCAGATCTGTCAGACAGCCTGCCCGTACCGTGCAGCGGCCGGGAAGCGCCGGAAGGATGCCATTACATTGAGGTGACATTCCAGAAGAGGTCTGCTGCAGCGGGATGGTGGGCTGCGGGATTACTGCTGGCAGCCGCGCTGGCAGCGTGGACGCCTCCACGCAAAGCCTCATCCGTACGATCTCCTGTACAGCATGAGGTGGTCTGGACAGAACTGGGTAACTCCAGACTGGACATTTCCGGACAAATGCTGCTGTGCGGAGGAGAGTACCTCGCGCTGACATTCAGGGAGACCAAATTGCTGAAACTGTTTGCCGAGAATCCAAATCAGTTGCTGGAACGGGAGTTCATCATCAGTAAAGTCTGGGCTGATGAGGGGGTGCTGGTGGGCAGAAGCCTGGATGTTTTCGTGTCGAGGCTGCGGAAAAAACTGACCGGCGACCCATCGCTGGCTATCGTCAGCGTTCACGGAGTGGGGTATAAACTCGCCATCAACAGGCCCTGAGGATTACTCGCCCGCGCGTATCAGCTTTTTCAGCATAACTACCTGGCCCAGGTGGTAGTAACAATGTTCGATCATTCCCTCCAGGTTTCGGTAGAAATTACCGTATTTCTCATCGGCAAAGACACTCCACAACTGACTGTCAGACATTTCCTCCACTCTTCGAGCAAACTTCTCCGCGTCATTCCATAATGCGTCGCGCATGGCATCCCATTCTGCCTCCGACTGCAGGGGAGGCATATCGAAACTGTACTTGTCGCGTATCTCCAGTTGACCGCCCTCCAGGACGTTCAGCACACCCGCCACATAATAATGGATGTGGAAAGTGAGGAGAGCAATGGTATTCAGATTGCCATGCTTTGTCAGCGCTTCTTCCGGCGTTACATCCGAGAGCTGGGCTTTAAAATTGGTTGAAATCCAGGTTCCGTTCAGAATGACTTCTCTGAAACGGGATGCAATTTGTGCCGTATGCATGATTAGCTATTTTTCTTGCCATATCCGGAAGGAGGCCGTGATCCTGAAAGTACGCGGGTTGCCCGGCCACAGGTTGCTGGGCCCGTAGGCACCGTGCCAGTATCTGGTATTTGTCAGGTTGTACAAATTCAGCGCCAGTCTCAGACGGGTACTCTCCCAGGCGACAACGGCATCCATCGTGGTGAAGGCCGGAATTTCGAAACCGGGCGTGTAAGTACTGCGCTTGCCCAGGTGAGCAGCTCCCAGTCCGGCGCGAAACCTTCTGAGCGGCCCGGAACCCGGCGTGTAATGCATCCAGGCGTTCATGCTGGTATTGGGTGCGCCGGGGAACCAGCCGGCCGGATTGCCATCGTAACCATAATCGCCGGGCGTACGCGCCTCATTGTAGGCATAATTCAGCACAGCATCCAGTCCGGGAGCTACCCGGCCCTGCACAGTCAATTCAACACCCCGGCTGTAAACCTCGTCAATCTGAATAATCCGGAAACCGTTGGGATCGGCGGGATCGGGTGCCACGACATCATATTTCCTGATATGGTAAAGAGCAAGAGTTGTTGACAGGCCCGCTGCCCACTCTTTTTTCACACCGATTTCGTGCTGCCGGCTTCTTTCGGGTGGAAACGGTCCGCCAGAGAAGGAGTAGGAGCTCCACTGCGGCTGAAATCCACCTGAATAACTGTAATACAATGAAATATTCTCTTTTGGAGCGTACAAAAAGCCCGCCCTCGGAATCCACTGGAAAGCTGAAAGGCTGTCGCTGTAAGTACCTGCACCGGAAATCAGATCATAATAACCTGTATTGTAGCGGTGCGCCTCTCCCCTGCCCCCGAGCAGCAAGTGCAGCTGTTTTCCTGTGCGTACGTGCGCCTGTGCGTACATACCTGCGAGCCTGGTTTTTTCATTCCAGCCATTACTGAACGAGGCATCGGCCAGTTTTTCAAAAAACGCCTCGCGGGTATAGGCGCCCCAGCCAAATGACGGACTCAGCACGGCGGTCTGCCGGGAGCCGGCACCGGCAAATTCGGCATTCCTGCCTGCAAACGCAGCATCAAGACCAGCAACCGCCTCTATGCTGATACGACGCCGGTTAAGGGGTTTGAAATTGAGAAATGCGGAAAACTGGTCGTTATTAATCTTTTCGTACCAGTACCGGTTTTCGAGAGGAATGGAGTCTGCCACAGCGCCGACACCCCACGCACCCGGCGACAGATCGAGTTGCGTGGTTTCTGTGGAAAGGCACCTGTACAATGCCGTGAACGCGAGCTGACTGTTTATCCGGTGATGAAATGTAACCTGGTGCGACATGGTGCTTCGGTCAGCATGACCATTCGGATCAATGAGCGATGTATTCCCGGGAAATCTGTCGAGCGTCCATGTGCCTGTTGCGGGATTGAAGAGTGCGGGAACACCCCGCTGATACCCCATGGTTCTGTCGTCGTTGCTGAAATTAATTTCGTATCGCACAAAGGAACTGTCGCGGAACCGGTACTCCAGCTGAGGTGCCAGAAACAGATTACTGATTTGCTGATTCCTGTCGTACTGTCCGGTATTCTCATAACCGGCAATAAAGCGGGCCAACAGGCGCCGACGGCCATCGAGCGGTCCAGTGGCATCCAGTACTGTGCGATGCTGATTGAAACTGCCAAAAGTATATTGTACCGACAAGGCACGGTCGGCAAGCGGCGTTTTGGTTACGTGATTGATTACGCCGCCCGGATTACCGGCGGAGAAGAGCACGGAGGCTGGTCCCTTCATGACTTCGATGCGCTCCATATTGTAAGTGAGTGCAGCCTGATCCACCTGAAAGAAATCGCCGCGTATGCCGTTGAAAGCGAAATTGCCCGGACTCATCTTGAAGCCGCGCATCACATATTCTCCGTACTGGGCGGAAGCCAGCAAGCTGGCCCCTGCCGTGAGATTCAATACCTCACCAACCGATTGTACCTGACGATCGCGCAGCAGCGCGGGCGTCACCACCTGTACCGACTGCGGATTCTCCTGATTTCGGAGAGACAGCCTGCTGAAAACGGGTGACAATGGCGCCTGATAGGTGCCGGCAGCAGTGATGACTACCTCCCTCAACCGGGAAGAGTCACGGGGCGTTGAAAGGTCGCTTTGGGCACTCAGGATGCCATTTGCACACAGCAGGAGGGATAAAAAAGAAGTTCTTGTCATAAGGGTCCGGAATAATCCGCGGCGAAGGTACGAGAAATAGCTGCGAAGGTTTATTTCCGTCGTTCGATCCAGCGCAGACTGACCAGAAACAACACCAGAATCAGAGCAATGGCCGTGTTTTCACGCCAGTGTTCTACAGGCTTGACCCATAATTCATTCAATATTTCCCAGCGTCCGAGCACCTCAATGAAATTCCAGAAAATGATAACTGTCGGAATGGCATACCTGAGTGCGTAAGAAAATTCACTGATACGCAGCAGCGACCGTATCAGATACAAACTCCACAGCAAAGAGCCAAAAGCCACTATCCATGTGGCAGGATGATACTCCCCGGCGATATCCTCATCGTAAACCAGCAGCAACACCACATAAAAGAACCAGACCAGCGAGATGGACTCTATAAAAACTATAGTAGCCATAGGGCGCGGCGAGGGCTGCGATGAAACCACCCGGCGAATTCCGGTAAACTTCTGCCACCAGACAAATACCTGACAGCGCGTGGGAGCAAACATAAACGGCAGGACCATTCCCCCGAGTAATCCCAGACTGGACAACATGACCAGGTATTCCGGTTTGGTTGCCACCTCCCCTGTAGCGGTCAGCAGAGGGGCCACCTGAAGTTTATGAGCCACCCAGACAAATGAAAATTCGATCCAGCCAGTCCAAACGGCCATGGCTCCGCCAAAACCCAGCAAACTGGCCCTCACCGGCTTGTCGTTGCAGTAAACACCCGCAGCGAGCAGGAAAACACCGGCGATACCCAGTATGCCGGCAGCCAGAAACCGGGCAGCGGGCCAGATGTATTCAACCAATACCATGACGGCGTGACCAATCGGAATCACAAAAAGCACAATAAATGCAGCGAGCAGACCAATCCAGGGCTTTTTCATATTTAGACTAATTATTGACAAGCACAAAGGTATAGATTGTCGCTATTTAATTAGATAGTTTCTAAATAATTTTTTCCGGTAATAGTCTTTCATTTTTTCATGACATTTTAATGACAATGTAAAAAAGTTTGCGTTGCTGGCTACATTTGCCGCACCTGTATAAAACCTCCGTGTAACCCGTTCGGTATTGCCACTGACCAGGAGCCTGCGGAAATTCCCTTGCCACATACCAGATCCCCGAAAGGCCATCCTGTCGGTTAACTGTTCACTGAACAGTTGGCTGATCCTGTACGTCTGCACACACTAAAACCGGCTATATTCATGAAACTGGATATATTTTTCAGTTTTTCCAAAATGAACCTCGGACGGGGAATGCCCGGCGATGCGTTTCTTTACGACAACCTGTTTCGTCAGATACGGGCAGCAGACAATCTGGGCTTCAGGCGCGCATGGGTGGGTGAGGCACATTTTTCGCTTAAAACCGAACAGGGAAAACAGCCTCCCCTGCTGCCGCATTTTAACGGAGAGTTGTGTATCAATACAGATATCCTCCAGATTGCCGGCGTGGCGATGCACCAGACTTACCGGATTGAAGTCGGATCAGCCATCAGGAATATTCTGGCAAATGGCGGACCGGTCGCTCACGCCGAGGCGGTCCGAACATTTCTCACGATCTATGGCACCAAGCTCCGCGATTCCGGGCGGAAACTGAATATAGGTTTCGGAATGGGCCGTTTCAACTATGCCAACGAGGTATATGGCATCAAGCCACGGAGCGACGTTGAAAGCCTTTTGTGGCCTGTGGTCCGCGGGCTCATCCTGCGTGAAGCGACGGAGATATTTCTGCGCCTGCTCCGCGGAGAAACTGTCGGATCGCGCGATATAGCACCCAAGGTTATCAGGAAAGAACAATGCAAGGATGCTGTAATATGGGATGTGGTACTAAGAGAGCTCGGTCTCCCGCCACAGTCCGAATCGGTAACCATACCGCCGGTCTGGGAGTTCGACCCGGTGCAGATAATTCCGGCAGACACAGACCTGCAGAACCTCCGGCTCATACTTGGCTCACACGATCCGGGGCTGCAGGAATACGCCAACAGGTTTCTCCCTGTGCAGGTATTCAACCTGTCGGTCACACCGGGTGCTACCATAGATGCTACCCATGAACGCATGAAAACTGCCTATCACCCCGATGGTGGTCGCTGGGAGAGAAGTTACATGCCGCGTACCATCATGATTTTTACAAGGGCCGATGCCGGCATGACCGAAGCCGAACAGGATATCGCGGCGGGTGCAGAAGCCCGCGAGGCAATGATAGCCTACTGGCGTGCCATGGAGGGCACTGTTGATCAGGCCAAGGTTGAAAGTGGTATGGAAAACGCTGTTTACGGATCTCCCGCCAAAGTAATACGCATGCTGAAAGAGCGCTTTCATCCCGAAGACTGCCTCATGACCTGGTTTGATTTCAACACAAACGACGCTGAGCTGGTGATTAACCGTATGCGCACGTTTATGGAAACGGTGGCACCGCATATTCAATCCTGATATGGATAATACATCCTCTACACTTGTCATTACGGGTGGCGGCCTTGTTGGTATGGCCGCCGCCCTGATGTTTCACAATCGCTTCGACAGCGTTCGGGTCTGTGAAAAGCGATCCAATCCGCTTTCAGACAGTAATTACTCCAACCGGTCGCTGCAACTGGTTATTTCGGCCCGTGGCTGGAGAACACTCGATCTGCTCGGGCTTACAGACAAGGTTAAAGCACGGACACTGCAACTGAAGGGTCGCTACAAACACGAAACAGACGGCTCCGAGCACCCGGAACCTTATTCACGTGACGGACAGGTTATATGCTGTGTGAGCAGGGAAACGCTCTACAAACTGCTCACGGCGGAGGTGCTGAATCTCGATAATACAACCGTCCACTTCGATACGGAAGTAACCGGAGTGGACACGGACAACTGCACCTATTTTACCGACAGAGAAGATACGCCGGCTGCTGAATCCTACGACTTTATGATTGGTTCCGATGGGGTTTATTCCATTGTATCCAGGCAGTTAAACGGCGAAAGCGGGATTAATCGGGTTCTTGAAACAAACAGTTACAGAGAAATCAGAATCAACCATGCCCCCTGGGCGGCCGACGGCTTTCATTACTGGTATTCCGACCGTATGATGATTGGTTCATTTCCTGTTTTTGAAGGTGGTTTCAGTCTGTTCATGGTGCTGGAAAGGGCCGATATCCCCTTGATTCTGGAGGATCCGGAAAGCGACTATCTGGAAACCCGTTTTCCCGAAATAGTTGGTCTGATTCCGGATGCCAGAGAGCGATTTCTCGAAGCCGCCGACGGCGTGCTGGGCTCTGTAACCTGTGAACAATGGCATGCCGGTAACCATACAGTTATTCTGGGCGATGCCGCTCACGGTATCCTGCCTTTTATGGGCCAGGGACTGAATACCGGACTGGAAGATTTATATGTACTAAACGATTTTTTATCGGAAGACGGACTGAAATCAGGCAGCAGTCTGTCGGAATTTGCAGCCCTCCGCCGTCCGCAGGCCGATGCCATCCGGGATATATCCATGGAGCAATTCAGGTATCTGACCGGGAAAATGAGCAACGAGGAGCGACTGGTCCGGAAAGAAGTGGACAGGCATCTGGAACTAAACAATCAGCCCGGCGTATATGCCTCCTGTGCTTTCACAACGGAGCCTTTCTCAGACATCTCCAGGCGGTTCCGGCAACTGGCAGACAAATACAAAATGCAGGAATAAAGAGCAGATCTGCCCTGTATTTCACCGACTTGCAAAAGTTCGTTCCAGCCCTTACCTTTGTCTTTTGAGTGCGTCCGCGCGGGCAGCAGTTGATTTTTCAACAAGACACCATGTTTCAGAAAAATTTACAGCAAATCTGGGATCAACTACGGGCTAAAAAAAGCAGCCTGACAGATTTTCTGGAAAATGTTACGGTCAAGCATTTCAGGGGTATTGCCGACTTGTCGGTCAATATTGACTTTCCCGTATCGGTCATTGCCGGTGCCAATGCTACCGGTAAAACTACGGTACTCTTTGCTGCAGCGTGCGCCTATAAAATACCCGGAGTAGCCGAGCGGGACAACTATTCTCCTGCAAAACTCTTTCCGAATCTTAAACTGAATAAAAACCCGGAATTTTCAGATTCACAGGGGAATACAGAGTTTGAATATTATTACATAAATCAACGCCGCCGTACGAGTATGCGCTGGGCCAAAGGTTCATCGTGGTCGAAAAGCTACATGGGTCAGCATGGCGCATCCCAGCCGGAGCGAAAAGTATATCTGCGAATACTGGCCAATCTGACCAGTCCGACAGAAATACGCTCGGTGCTGCAAATCGGACAAAAACAATACGATGTCAACCAGATTACGTCAGATCTGATTGCGTTTGCACAAAGGGTTCTTCCTCACCGATACGATGAACTGGTCGAAATTCGCGCCAAAAACACCAGCCTCCTCTTTGCCAAACGAAAAGATACCCGCAACAGTCGTTACTCCGAATTCCATATGTCGGCAGGTGAACGGGCACTGCTGCGGATTTCCAGGGAAATATCCCAACTAAACAATGCCCTCGTTCTTATTGACGAGGTGGAAGCCGGGTTACACCCCTTTACACAGCAGCAGTTTATGCTTGAATTGCAGCGACTGGCGCTTAGAAATGACCTTCAGATTATTGTAACCACCCACAGTCCTGTCATGCTGGAATGTGTTCCTGTGGAAGGACGTATCTTCCTTGAGCGAACGGATGACAATGTGGTGGTAAAACCTGCCTACAGAGATATCATCCAGAAGGCATTTTATGGCCAGTCGCTGGAAAAGTTGTCGCTCCTTTGCGAGGATGTTATTGCAGAATATTTCCTCCTCGGCGTGCTGGATGTACTCAACCCGAAACTCGGACTGATACACAACGACATCGTGGTCGGAAGAGATACGGGGAAAGAACAGTTTGCTCAGCACATCGAAGCAATCGGAAAGTTTCAGCAACTGGACAGTTTTCTTTTCATCCTGGATGGCGATGCCAAATCACTTGAAACTGCATTGATGAGTACGGCCAATCGTTTTGGTGGCAATATTCAACCCCTGTTTCTCCCGGGCGACGTACCGGAAACATGGGCATGGCGGGCGCTGCGCGAGAACTTTCAGGAGTATGCTCCCCACCTGGGAATGCAGGCGGCCGAACTCCTGAGGCACCTGGATAATGCTGATACCATTTTCAACAATGCTGCCGACAAGCCCTCCTCCATCATTAAAAACAAATATGCCAGCTTCTGTGATACCATAAGAACTTCTCATCTGGAGCTGATGCGTAAAATCGCCAAAACCGAAACTGAACGTCAATCCGGTGAAATAAAAATTTTCACCGACGAACTCGAAAATCAGATCCGCAGATGGCAAGCGCGGAAATAATCATTCAAACTGACAACATGGCTAAATACGCACTCAATATCAACGGAAATAAAGTACAACTGGAGGCGGAACCCGATACGCCGATGCTCTGGGTCATCCGCGACATGGTCGGTCTGAAGGGCACCAAGTACGGCTGTGGCATGGCACTCTGTGGTGCCTGTACCATCCACGTGAACGGACAACCCGTACGCTCCTGCTCCACCACCATTGATTCCATCAAAAAGAACGACCAGATTACCACTATCGAGGGTATCTCGGAAAACCTGGACCATATCGTTCAGCAGGCGTGGATAGAGGAGCAGGTACCCCAGTGCGGATATTGCCAGTCTGGCCAGATTATGTCGGCAGTCGCTCTTCTGAAGGCCATACCCAATCCGACCGACGATGATATAGACACCTACATGACGGGTAATATCTGCCGCTGTGGCACCTATAATCGCATCCGGAAGGCCATTCACAGGGCCGCCGCCATGCAAAAAGGAAAATAACCCTGTAACCCGACCTGTCCAGAACATGAAAAATACCGGAAATATTACCGTCAACCGCCGCAACTTCCTGCGATATACCAGCCTGACCGGCACAGCACTCATATTAGGCATTTCCAGAAGCAACGCTACAGGCACGGCCGTAGTGAGCAACCTGAGCCATGCAGAGGAGGGCTACAACCTCAGTCCGTTCATCATCATTGAAAAATCAGGAAAAATAACCATTTTCAACACCAAACCCGAAATGGGTCAGGGTACCTTCCAGTCCATCCCGGCCCTGATTGCCGAGGAACTGGAGCTGGCACCCGGTCAGTTTACCGTCGTACAGACAGGCGGTGAAAAAAAGTTCGGCGACGGACAGGCGGCCGGCGGCAGCTATTCGGTCAGGTCGAGTTACGAGATGATGCGCAAGGTGGGTGCCTCCGCGCGCGAGATGCTTGTTTCTGCGGCATCAAAACAGTGGAACGTGCCCGTATCAGAGTGTAACGCCGAATTCGCAAGGGTTTTCCACAAGCCTTCCGGACGAAGCCTGGGATACGGAGAACTGGTGGAAACAGCCGCTACTCTGGCGACGCCGGAGAATCCGCAGCTCAAGGATCCGAAGACATTCAGAATGCTCGGGAAATCATCGCGGCGGCCCGATGTGCCGCTGAAAGTATCCGGACAAGCCGTTTTCGGTATTGACGTGGAGGTGCCCGGTATGGTATATGCCTCGGTGGAGCGCTGCCCCGTTTTCGGCGCCGCTCTGACCGATTTTGATGCTTCCCATGCCACGAAAATAACCGGCGTTGAGCAGGTGGTACCCGTAGAACGCGTCTTCGGAAACTACAAAACAACCGGTGTAGCCGTGGTGGCTGCCAGCTACTGGGCAGCGCTGAAGGGCCGAAAGGCGCTAAAGGTAAAGTGGGACTACCGCGGAAACGAGCAGTTCAACTCCACCGACTACAGTCAGCACCTGCGGGATCTGGCCCGGAATGAAGGCATCACCGATGTCAGCACGGGCGACTTCGACACTGCTTTCGCCGGCGGACAAAGCCAGGTTGAAGCGTTTTATGAAACGCCGTTTGTGGCCCATGCCACCATGGAGCCTATGAACTGCACCGCCCACTGGAAGGAGGGCAACAAACTCGAGATATGGGCATCCACTCAGGTGCCGTCAGACATAATCAATGAATTGCCGGGCATGTTCGGCCTCAGCGCCGACGATATTACGCTGCATACCTGTTTCAGCGGCGGTGGTTTCGGCAGAAGACTGGCGCTTGATTTTGTCATAGAAGCCGTGAATCTTTCACAGAAAATCAAAAAACCCGTCAAGCTCATCTGGACAAGGGAAGATGACATGCAGATGGGACCGTATCGTCCGCCGACCTTCTCGGCTATGAAAGGCGCGCTTTCATCCGACGGGAAACTCACTGCTTTCCAGCACAAGGTGATTGCCCCCACCATCCTGTCCTTTTTCGTGCCGCAGCAGGACAAAACCAAAGTGGACGAAACCATGGTGGAGGGTATCAGTCACCAGGCTTACGAGATACCCAACATGAAAAACAGCTTTGTGTATGCCGATTGTCCGGCCCCCTTGCTCTGGTGGCGGTCTGTTACGAGCTCTACCCTCGCGTTCGCGCACGAGTGTTTTCTCGACGAAATGGCGCACAAGGCCGGAAAGGATCCGCTTAATTTCCGGATGGAGATGCTGACAAAGCAATCGGACACCAAACGCGTGCTGCAGAAACTCCGGGAAGTATCCAACTGGGATGCCCCCCTGCCCGAAGGAAAGGGACGCGGAATCGCCCAGTGGGATTTTTTCGCCGGACTGGCCGGCGAGGTGGTGGAAGTCACCAGGCTGTCTGACAATTCGGTAAAAATTGACAAAGTATATGTGGTCATTGACCTTGGCACCGTGGTTAATCCGGACAATGTAAAAGCACAGATGGAGAGTTCTGTAGTGATGGGGATTACCGCGGCTGTGAAGAACGGTATCACCTTCGCCAACGGCAGAACAGAGCAAAGCAACTACCACGACAGTCCGGTACTGAGAATCACCGAGTCGCCGGAAGTGGTCGTCCACATACTGGCTGAAGGCGGAAGTAACATTAAAGGCGTGGGAGAGCCCGGACTACCGCCCGTAGCGCCTGCACTGGCCAACGCGATATTCGATGCGACAGGCATCAGGCTGCGGAAAATGCCGTTTGACCTGGATGATCTGAAGGGGTGAGAACCATAATTTCACAAACAGTCAAACGATTATAATGGTCCGGACAGGAACAAACGCTGTACTGATTTCTCTATTCTGGATACTGAGCATCAGTTCGCAGGCACAAAACTGCACTTACAAGTTATTCCTGTATGATTCTTACGGCGATGGGTGGCAGGGCGGGAAACTGGAGGTAATCATCAATAATGCCAGCACAGGCGTATACAGTGCAATCAACCACGGCAATACCGTTGATATTTCTGTAAGCCAGGGTGACAGTCTTGAGTTGATTTACACTCCCGGTGACTACGAAAACGAAAATTCATACAAACTCTTTGACGCTTCCTGGAATCTCATCCACGCAGCCGGTCCCAATCCGTCAACCGGAGCCGTATTTTCCACCACAGGAGACTGTATGGCCCCCGTTTTGCCGGGGGGATACCCTTGCACCTCCATCCCCATTGACACCGGCCAGTGTATTTTTGCCAACAATACCGGAGTGCAGTCTTCGGGACTGAATCCGGGGTGTGCCATTTACCAGGGCTCCGATTTATGGTTCTCCGTGGTGGTACCGGCAAGCGGAAACCTCATTTTTGAAACTGATTCAGGAAATATTAATGATACAGGCCTTGGCATCTGGAGCGGCAACAGTTGCGACAGCCTGGCACCATTGACCTGCGACGACGATCTGGGCGCGGGGTATTATTCGCGCGTCACACTGGAGCGGATGACGCCCGGACAGACCCTCTACATACAGGTTTTTGGTTATTCCGGCGCACAGGGATCCTTCCAGCTCTGCGTCAACGAGTATATCCCGGTGAACCTGGTGAGTTCAGAACTGCCCATCGTGACGATCAACACCCTCGGGAAACAGATTATACCTGAAACAAAAGTGGATTGCCAGATGGAAATCAGGTACAAAGGACCCGGCAATCTCACCTTTTTGTCCGACACACCGGACATCTACAACGGCAATGCAGGAATTGAAATAAGAGGAGCCACCTCTTCGGGGTTTCCGCAAAAACCATTCAACATTGAAACAAGAACCGCAACGGGACAGAATAACAATGTCTCCATACTCGGGATGCCCGAGGAAAATGACTGGGTAATGATTTCCAACTATGGCGACCGGTCCCTCCTGCGCAATACCCTTGCCGCCAGGCTTTTCGGAGAGATGGGGCATTACAGCACACGTTTTGCACTCTGCGAAGTACTGATTGACAGTTCCTATCAGGGAATATACCTCTGGGGAGAAAAAATAAAGCGCGACAAAAACAGGATTAATATTGCCAGCCTGACCGCAGCAGATACACTCGGAGACGATCTGACAGGTGGATACATCCTCCAGCAGAATTTATGGACTGAAAACAACAGCTTTCAGTCGGCCTACTCGCCGGTCAATCACCCGGAGCTGGACATATATTACCTCTATGAGTATCCGGCACCCGATGTCATCCATCCCCTGCAGAAAAAATACATCGCTTCCTTCATTGACAGTCTGGAAACATCTCTTTACAGCGTGCAATTCGCAGATCCCGCGACCGGTTACAGGAAATACCTGGATACCAGATCATTCATTGACTACTTTCTGCTTGGCGAGTTATCAAGAAGCGTGGACGCATTCAAAAAGAGCATATTCTATCACAAGGACAAAAATTCCAAAGGTGGCAAACTGAAAGCAGGTCCGGCCTGGGATTTTGACTGGGCATGGAAAAACATCTGGGGTTGTTCCTCCTTTGAAGCCCTGGACGGCTCCGGTTGGGCCCACGAAATTAACGACTGCGGGCAGCAGGATGTGGGCTCGAACGGCTGGTATATCCGCATGTTGCAGGACAGTACCTTCAGAGACGAGCTCCGGTGCACATACGAGGAGTACAGGCAGACCATTTTCGATACAACATACATCTTTTCCTATATAGACAGTATGGGGTTACTGGTGCAGAACGCACAACTGAGGCACTATTACAAATGGCCGATTCTGGGACAGGTTGTGGTTGCACCGGAAGTAGGTGCCGTTGCGACCACATATTACGGGGAGCTCGATACCCTGAAAGGCTGGATAACCCGCCGTCTGCATTGGCTGGACGACAACATCCCCGGCCTGTGCAAAACTTCCGGCACGGCAACGCCCGGCATATCCGATAACTTGCAGTGCTACCCCAATCCTGCCGGAGACTACTTCATCACAGACTATTACCTTCCGGAAACCACCACCGTATCCATACGGCTGTACGGGCCACTGGGTACCGAAGTTTTTACAGCAGCCCGGGAGCTGCAGGATGCAGGACAACATTCGCTCCGGACAAGTACAGCTGGTCTTCCACCAGGAGTGTACCTTTTGCGATTTGAAAGCGGGTCGGGTGTAGCCTTCAGGAAAGTGGTTGTAGAGAGGTAGAGAGAGCGGAGACTATTTGAAATCCTGTGTCAGATGAAAAATTGTACCTTCCCGGGAAAGTGGACTTCGGCGTTGTAAAACTGGTTATTGACCTTCTCTCGACGGGATATTAACTTCCGGGATCAAACGTGCGAGCATGAATCTGAGTACAGACGAATTCCGCGACAAGACACCATCAAATAGTATCGGAAGTAAGCGTTGGCTCATCTTCAGCTACGGGTATATTACTGTAAAGCACCTCATGCTTTGCCATGATGTTGTGATGAAAGCTTTCCGGGAGCCTCGCCCAGTCGAAGAGTTCTACTATAATGGGTATCGTACTGCGCTGTATTTTCTCTTTCAGTAGTAAAAATACATCAACGGGCAGTTTTCGCAAGTCTGGCGTCCTGATTACCAGATCCAGGTCACTCCCATCGTGGGCATCACCGTTTACGCGGCTGCCATACGCCCACACTTCAAATGCTGTGTCAACCCCGGAGAAAATGGTGATCAATTTTTCTCTGTCTTTATCCCTGAGGAGCATGGTTTTGTTGATTTATAGCCTCGGAAAACTGGCGGGCATCCAGAATAAAACGCGGTATTGAAACCAGCATTTCCTCTGCAAGGTTTACACCATAATCGTGAGCAGTATTATTTCGGTTTTCACGATATTCCAGAAAGCGTTCGCACAGTTCGCCACTCTACTTCACCTCTACCCCGCCGAATACAGCGCTACCGTGGATACGAAGCACTTTATCTGCTTCACCGGAGGCGAATGGCCGGCGGTCGGACACGCCTCCGAGCACAGCCGTGATATCATTTTGAACCCGCCAGTTGCCGGGTACTATAATTTCAACGCCCCCGAAGACCGAGTTGACCTCCAGCGACACCACACCATGCAGGTCGGCCTGAGAGAGGTCCACTTTGGCGCCGCCGAAGAAACAATTGACTTCTCCGCCCTCAAAATGGCTGGAAACCACCCTTTTTCTGGCGCCGCCGAACATGGCGTTTACACTCAGGCGGTCGGGGGTACTTTCATCAACACCCAGGTGTACGCCACCGCGCGCGTGCAGGTGTGCGTTGCGTCGCCGCCACGGCTGCAGAAGCATCATCAATCCGGCAACAATAATAGCCAGCGGCCATATAATATGCCTGATATGCAAATCCGGATTGGCATCTTCAATCATCAGCAGGGTGCCGAGTGCCAAAAGGATAGGTCCGCCGGGCTTTTGCACGCCATTTTTACCGATCAGATACAGACCGATCAGCAGCAGGATACTGTGGAAGCCGAAAAACCATTCGGGCATCTGAACGCCGGCGGATTTGGCCAGCCACATACTGCCGGCAAAAACCAGCAGCAAACCGCCGACAATCCGTCCGCGGTTGTTTCTGTTTTCATATTCGCGGTAAGCGCGGTGAGGATTGCTGAATGAGGATTCCATCGTAAAAATTTTCGCGCAAAGGTAGGGGAAATGGCGCCGTTACACATACCTGGCGTCATTGCTGGCAGTGATATAACGCATTAAAGGTGTTTAAGAATGTTCCAGAACCAGTTTCTCACATAAAAAAATAGAAAAAGACCACAAGCTGGTGTTTTTGCAAACCTTCAGACCTAGCAATCTGGCGGCCGGTGCTATCGTAGATACGGTCACCGGCAATCCGACCGGTCAGTCTGCCGGAGCCGTCATAGAGTCGCTCGCCATCCACCCGGCCCACGGATTTACCTGCGGCGTCATAAACACGCATTCCTTCGATACGCCCGATCTGGCGGCCGGAGCCGTCGTAAATCCGGTTTTTATCATTCCGTCCTATGAACCTGCCGGCGGCGTCGAAAAAACGGTCGCCGTCTGTCCTGCCCGTCAGGTGACCGGCACTGTCGTAGAGCCTTTGCGCGCTGGTGCTGGTGGAAAAGAGGAGCAGGGCAAGGAAAAGGAGGTATTGCATGGCGGGTGGCAGGTTTGCGGGATAAAGATACTGGACTTTTTGAGTCAGGTAACTCTGTTTTGTTTAACCGCAGAGTTACGCAGAGGTAACCGCAGAGTTACGCAGAGTATTTTCTCTGCGCAGATCTCGGAGTGCCGGAATTAACCTGGTTTTGTTTAACCGCAGAGTTACGCAGAGGTAACCGCAGAGTAGCACAGAGCATTTTTCTCTGCGTAACTCTGCGTCGTACTCTGCGTAACTCTGCGGTTAACAAACATGGTTCGCAGCCTACAAAACCATTTATGGTAGAAGCGCCCCCTGAATTGGTTCGTGCCATATGAAAATCTGATATTATTGCCTTATCTTTATGTCTGCAAGTAGCTAAGATTAACAGAACCCTGATATCATATTGCGGATAAACATACCTGAACATTTCTAAAACAATGCCTGATTATGACAAAGCGAAAATGGTTGTATGTGATTGTTTTTATTCTATTGAGTATTCCTGTGGGAGGATATCTGTTTCTTTTGCTACTAAGAAGCGCCTCACACGTCAATATTGACAAAAACAAGTTCCCTGTAAGTGGAATAGACATCTCCGAACATACCGGGAAAGTAGATTTCAGCCAGCTGAAGACGCTGGGTATCGACTTTGTTTATATCAAGGCAACAGAAGGAGCCACCTATACAGACAAAAGATTTGAAATCAACAGTAAAGGTGTGAAACAGTCCGGATTGCCGTACGGTTTCTATCATTTTTTCAGATTCAAGAAATCAGGTAAGGAACAGGCCAACAACTTTTTGAATAAAATCAGACAGAATCCGGGCAAGCTGCCTCCGGTAATTGATGTCGAGGAATGGGGTAACCAGTCATCGGGTAAAAATACAGAAAACCTGAGAGCCGAAATTCGGGCATTCATAGACATTGTCGGTAAGAAACTGGGTACTGACATCATGATCTATACAAATCCAAGTACCTATCACCGGCTCATTGAAGGTCATTTTGACAATAAAATATGGATATGCGCATTTACGGATGAGCCAGATAAGAAAATCAACTGGCAGTTCTGGCAACACAGCCACTACGGAACCATCAAAGGCGTTGAAGGTAATGTTGATCTGAATACGTTTAAGGGAACCAAAGACAATTGGAGATCATTCCTGAGGGAAACTCAATGACAGAAACTTACAACTGGGAAACGTAAAAACTATCCCTCCTCCAGTCAAAAATTCGGCTTGGGCCCGTCCACCTTTGCGCCGTGGCTTTCGAACATTTCCTTCCAGAGTGTACCGGCATACCTCACCTTGTCCTGGGTTTTGGTATTGGTAGCGGTCACAATATGAACCTCTACGCCGGACAAATCAGGCAGCTCAATTCTGAAGCGCTTTTTCAGCCTTGCCTCAAAATCTGCAGAGGACAGTGTATCCTGCTTATAAAGATCTGTGGCTGCATCTTCGGTATGTTCCAGCATGTCGGAATAAATGATGACCTGGGTACGTCCGCCCGGCCCGTCATCAAACTTATTGACGAGGCTGTTGAGTTCCTTGCAGATAGGCTCGTAAAGACAGGTATTTTTGAAACCGGAAACAGTACTGTCCAGGGCTATCTCGGCAGAGTAATTCTTGATACTGTGCAGAAATTTGGTGTAGTCTTTGGGGAGAATATCCGCCGATGTGATACCATCCGGAAGCGGCTGGTAGGAGTCTTCGAGCAATGGCCTGTTCTGGCAGTTGTCAATTACACGGACAATCCTCAGGTATCCCCCCTCACATGGTATGCAAGGGAACATTCTCTTTGAATTTTTTGATATGGCACTGCCTACATCATCCTTAACACTATGGAAAACATTCTTGTCAGTCTGATCAAGAAAAATGAGCAGTTTATTTGTTTTGCCACTGCAATTTTCAGAATCATCACAGCCTGATGCCAGGAATACAAAAGAAAGACAGACCAGAAAGGTCAACTTGTGCAAGTTATTCATGAGAAACATATTGACAAAATTATCCGCGTTGTTCCATTTCCGAGTAAACCTCCATAAAGATTGACTCTATCTTTTTAGGCTGGACGGCCACGAAGCCGAACCATTCATCTTTCCAGTGTCTGGGTATAGTGCTCAGGTCGTTTCTGGCTGCCTGGTTGTGCAGGCGAAATTCATTGATGGCTTCCTTGCAGAGGCCGTCTATATAAACTCCAAGATTTTCAACATGGGTTGTGAGAGCCTCATGCATCCGCCTGAATTCAGTTATTTTCGACAATAAAACCATTTCTCGTGTCTGTGCTCCAATACCCTGAATTTTAAAGTCAACGTGTTGTTTTCTGCGTTCATTAGACAGCTGTGAAATCAGGCGAGGCCTTCTGAAGGCAAAAAGCCTGTAAATTTTCTCAAAGGAATCCCTTGAATCATGCGTAATATAGGAAAGAACGAAGCCCACCAGCACCAGTCCAAAATTGAACAGAAAACTGGTCCAGAATATAGGGCTGGAAAACATTGCCCCAAACTTGAAATTCTGCTGAGCACTTTTGTATGCTTCCTGAAAAGTCACGTATTCATCCGCTATGGCCTGTGTTTCAAAATACAGATATCTCATCACGGACAGGAACAACGTGAGTGCGATCAGGAGTAATCCAACGCTGATTCCCAGCACCATATTCGAGGTACGGTCCTTGTGCTGCTTGATAAATTTACCGCAGAAATGAGCCAGTATGGGAACCACAGAAACCAGTAATATAGACAGCATGAGCGTACCCGCCTTCCCAAGTGAGAGAGGCGCAAAAACTGACTGGTTAAGTGGCAGTTCCAGCAAGCCCATTATGAGCAGCAGCAGATAAACAAGCCATGTTCTGCGCATCAGGAAAGCGGAACCATCGGTTTCTCCCAACAGCCGTCCGTGGAGAATCTTTGCTTTCTCGAACTCCTGCTTTATTCGGGTAACCTCGTAGTTAACGTGCCCTTCGTTTGTATTGAAATAGTCTTCCCTGTATTGGTTAAAACAGGTTTTCACTTCCTCAGCCATGGCAATTTCATCAGCAATGAGTTCAGTGTACAGTGCATTATATCTTGCAATCAACATGTTCTCATACTCACCATTCTGTGGAAGATTATTCATTCCGAACTCCTTCGCATTCTGTATCAAACCGGGAACAAGATGATTATGAAACTTCTTGGCAGTTTCGAAATCAACACTTCCAAAATCCGACTGGATATTCTTGATTTTCTGGTCAACAAGTACAGTTCTATTTTCCATCAGAAAATAAGTGGTTGAATGTTTGAGAAAAATAATTAGCCATGTTAAGCAAGAGCTAGTTGTTAATGCGGAGATACGTCGTGCCTGATACCGGATTTTATTCGATTAAAGACCCTTTGTCTTGCATTATGCAATCAAGCACACTGGCAACCAGGATTCAAAACTGCAAGTTCCTTGCGGAGATTGTTTTTTTCCAAATCCTGACAACCTTGTCAAAATCACCTCCCATCCTTGCTGCTTTGCTCCCAAGGGGCCGGCGTGCCAAATCCATTACTGTCAACCCACCGCACCAGCTGCTCCGGCAGGCGTATCCGGTGGTTGTTTTCTTTCAGTCCCTTGTTGATGGTATAATGGCTGGCCAGCGTTTCGCTGCCCACGCTGTCGAGGAATTTTCTGCGAATTTTGGAAATGACCTCGCTCAGGGAGTTGCTGGCCGGATCAGCCAGGCTTTCCACAGTGGCCCTGGCCTCATCACTGATGCTGCCCTTGAAGAGTTTCAGATAGAGCGGCAGCAGCTCCCGGTTCAGCAAATCGGCCGTCAGCTCGCGCAGGGCAATACCCGTTTTGCTGTGCTTCAGAAAAAACGCATAAACGGACATCTGGATGGGCGCCAGCTCGATCACGGCATCATATCCGGTCAAATACAGCTCTTTTTTGGCAAAATTGATCTCCAGCGGCATCAATTCCTCCTGAAAACCGGCAGTGTTCCGGTAACTGAGTTTGCTGCTGACTACGTTCCAAAGCTGGAATATCTGACTCACAACGACAGTGGACAGCCTTTTCTCGCGTATAAATTCCAGACACTCCGGACAAATATCGCCGGTGCGCATCTTCAGTGTAACGTCGGAATCGTTGGTGCACAAATCCATAAAACACCCGCGCGGACTGCGGTGTGCGTGCAGGGCAGCCTCGGAAATGTTGCCAAAAAGACGCGAACGCAACACCCAGGCGGTAATTTCATAGACAACGGGATACACTGAATCGGTGGGCACACTGAAATAGCGGTCCCAGTCGCTACCATACACTATTCCATCGTTTCCGTCCACAAACTTGGAGTTGAACCAGTAGAAGTCGTCGGAGAGACCGCTCAGCAAAATCAACGAATCTTGTTCCGGGGTTTTGTTCGCCTCCCGGTACCTTTTGATTGTCTGCAGGAGATGCTGCCGTCTGTCTGCTGCCGATAATGTATTGCTGTCTGTACCTGTTAAAAGAGATTCCGGAACTGCACTGAACCGGATCGGTCCGGGCACGCTCCTGAGCAATTCAAGGGTTTTTGTCAGTAATGAGCTGTCAAAATGCTCATCGGCAATCAAGTAAATATTATTAAACTTCACAATACATTATCTTGTTATAGTGTTCTGAAAATACAAAAGAACTGGAGTGAGACCTCTGCTGACGGCCTTCTTCGGAATTCAATGTCAAAAGTATTGAAACGCGAGTCAGTTGTATGTTTTTTGACAAGGTTGTCAAAAAACATACAATTTATTGTTCTGGTTTGACCGGAAACTTTGGACCGGTATCGGGAGAAATCCGAAAATAAAACTGCATGAATTTTTTCAAAAAATCATGCAACATTGTCAGAATGGCTTACCTTTATAATTAAGTATGGATTTTCTTCGAAAAAACATCAGACCTGGCGAGGTTTATCGCCGTTCCGATCTGGAATACTACTCAACAGCTATTGACAGGCATTTGAGACAACTTACTAACGAAGGTGAACTAATCAAGTTGAACCAGGGGCTTTACTATGCACCTGAACATTCCAAATTTGGACCTGTGCCACCAGATGAAAGCACACTTGTAGCCCGATTTTTGAAAAGCAATGAGTTTTTAATCGTGACACCCAATGCCTACAATACACTTGGGCTGGGGCTTACTCATTTATATAATGAAAGATGGGTATACAATCATAAACGAAGAGGTGAGATAACTCTCAACAGTAAAACCTTCGTATTCAAGGTGAAATCTGCTTTCCCGGCAGCTATAACCAAAGAGTATCTGTTGGTGGATCTCCTGAATAACCTTGACAATCTAGCCGAAGATGCCAACTCTGTCGTTCACAGATTCAGTGAAAACATCAGAAATTTCAGTACCGATGAGCTGATGAGTGCAAGTCAGCTCTATGGTTCCGGGGAAACAAAGAAATTTCTTAAGTCAGCTATACGAAAGGTGAATTTAAAATTAACTTGATGAATGACTTTATTCACCCCACCCTCCCCGGATCAAACGCCCCCACCGACACGCTGGTAGGTTTGCCATCTGCCAGTTCGGCTATGATTTTGCCCGTACCAGCACCGAAGCTGAGGCCCAGCATGGCATGTCCGCTGGCGATGAGCAGGTTGGAAGTCTTTCTGGCATATCCGATATAGGGCAGCCCGTCCACTGAAAGCGGACGAAAGCCATACCATACTTTCTGACGAAGATTCTGTTTCAGGTTGTCTATGTCCGACATTTCCCTGAAGGCGGCATCACTGCTGTATCCGGGCAGGTACTTCGGCACGGCCTCCAGTATGCCCTGTACGCGCGGAAACAGGATACGGTCGTTCATTTTGCCGATTTCCATGGTGCTGCCAATACGCAGCCTTTTGTCCCAGGGCGTTATAGCCACTTTGGCCTCCAGCAGGATACACGGATGGCGCAATGGCTGATTTTCCACATCAACGGTCATGGAGTAGCCTTTGCCGGGCATTACGGGCAGGTACTCTCCCGCCAGCCGAGCCACCTCGCGCGACCACGAGCCCGCAGCCAGCACCACCAGATCGCCCGTCCAGCTGCTGTTGTCCGACAATCGCAGGGTGCTGATTTTTCCCGATTTTTTCTCTATGCCGGTTACCTCGGTGTTGGTATGTATGACAACGCCTTTCCGCTCCAGTGCCGCCCTGAGCTCGCGCATGAGGGTGTTGGGGTGCAGGTGTGCATCGTCCTTGTACCAGGCTCCACCACGCACGTCCGGCTTCAGTTCGGGCTCCAGTTCGTGCGCTTCCTCCCGAGAGAGTATCTGTATGTCCAGACCGAGATCGCGACCGGCACGAACCGTTTCGAGTTCGCCTTTTTCATATTTCTCCGTGCGGTAGTAGTTGATACACCCTTTTTCGTGGTATTCAAAATCAAACTCGCCGGATGCGGCCCATTCAGCAGTGAGTTTTCTGGAAAGCAGCAGCAGGTCGGTCATAGGCCGGGCACCATTCTGCACGTTGCGCGCATTGCACGCGCGCACGAACTTCAGCCCCCAGTCAATCAGGGGCCAGGAGAGTTCGGGACGCACATAGAACGGACTTTTCTGATCGAACATCCAGAGAATGCCCTGGCTGACCACGCCGGGCTGTGCCAGCGGTACGAAGTGTGAGGGCGACAGGTAGCCCATATTACCGAAGGAGCAGTTATCGGTCAGGTCGCCGCGTTCAAAGACGGTGACTTCCCAACCCGATTGTCTCAGATACCACGCCGAGCTGAGTCCGATGATTCCTCCGCCGATAATTGCTGCCTTCATGATTGCTTATCCGTTTGAGCTGATGATTGTAGCCTCTACACGCTGGTTTTTCTTTCTGCCCTCCGGGGTCGTATTGGGCATAATGGGTTTAGTCCAGCCATATCCCTTGTACTGTACCCTGCCCGAGGGGATGCCGTGAGACACAAGCCACTCCGCTACAGCCTTGGCTCGTTTGGTGGAGAGGTCCATAGCCTGAGCGTCATTTGGCCACATCGTATTGTTGGTATGGCCACCCACTTCGATTACCACATCGGGGCGTTTTTTCAGAAAATTGAGGAGTTCATAGAGCTGAGGCTCGCTTTCCTGTTTCAGCTCATATTTGCTGGCATCGAAGTAAACTTTCTCCAGGCGGTACACCACATTTTTTTTGGTGCTCTTGCCGATGGGAGCTTCTGTTTTGGAGTCTGCAGCGCCGGATGCCGGAGAAGAGGATGTTCCGGTGGACGGTGAAGCAGTCGGTTTCTTGCCTGCGGCAGCCGTTTCAGCAGGGGGGCGCGGCGTGGGAGTGGGCATTTTCTCCGGGTTACAGGCAATCGGCTTGATTGAAGAGGCATTGTCCACCAGTACATGGCCGTTATACGGGAACAGTACGGGTGTTTTGTAGTAAGCCTCAATCATGATATAGGAATAGTTGCCCTTTTTAGGCGACAGCCGGAAATTATAGGTAATCCAGCGGGAATGTGTGATGATAGTTGACTGGTCGAGTACTTCCGCCTTGTCGCAGTAGCCATTGCCGCCCCAGATGATAATCTTGGCCGGTGTGGTGAATGGCACTTCTTCGGAGCCAACGCTGGTGGGACTGAAGTAAGTGTCCGATTTGCACAAATCCAGACTGAATTCGTAGCAGTGATTCGCCTCGAGCGGACGGCTCAGGCGCTGTCCCACTCCTTCCCAGCTTTCCTTTTCCCTGACCACGAGCCCGAGATAGGAGGATCCGTTGCTGGGTGGGCGGGTGACTTTCCAGAAGCCGGGCTGTACATCCGGAGCTGATTCTCCGGGTCTGCTGGGACAGTCGTACCAGCCTGTCGGACCCGATCCTCCTACCTGCCCGATATGGGGGATGTCCTCGAAAGAGGGGTTGGTGAGCACGATGGGCGTCTCTTTCTGGGCAAAGGAAAAGATTGGCAGCATCATTGCCACACTGATCCGGAGCAGTTTTCTCGTTGAAAACATCATAACACTTTTGATAGTGATTTCACGCACTTTGGGGAACGTGGGTGCAAATTTCCGCAATAAAGAGATCATTTGGCATATAATTCGGTCAATTAACCATATTTAACGGGAAAGAACCTCTTTCAGGGTTTTCCAGACCGTTTCCGCGACTATCTTCTGGCCTTTGACATTGGGGTGAATACCGTCTTCGAGGTTGAGCGAAGGATCTCCGGCAACGCCCTCCAGCAGGAACGGAATCAGGTCGGCCTTGTTGGCAGCAGCCAGTTTCGGATAGACCTCCCTGAATTCACGGGTGTAGGCAGCGCCGAGATTAGGCGGCGCCTGCATACCCGCAATGACAATCTTGCAATCGGGACGGGCAGCCTTTACCTTGTCAACAATCAACTGCAAATTTTTGGCTGTCTCTTTCACCGGCAGACCGCGGAGTGCATCATTGGCACCCAGTTCAAGAACGAATACATCCATCGGCTGCTGCAGCACCCACTCAATACGGTTGGCTCCATCTGCCGTGGTTTCTCCACTCAGTCCGGCATTGACACAACTGAATGGCAATCCGAGCGAATCAATTTTCAGCTGTATCAGGGCAGGAAATCCCTCTTCTTTGGCGAGTTGATAGGCTGCTGTCAGGCTGTTGCCGAAAAATACAATTGCTTTCCGCGGCTTTACATCAGCGGCTGATTCAATGGTCTGATTCCCGGAACCGGCAGTTTGTCCGTCCCGGGAATTGTCTGAGCCGCAGGCGGCAAGCAGTAAAGCTGTGCATACAGCGGCGAAAGCTGTTCTTGACATTTTTTAAATGCGGGTTTGATAACCGCAGGCTTAAAACAAGAACGCTGAAAAAGAGTTTTTCGCGCACCTCACACAGTTCTGTTACCCGTCAAATAGTCATATCTTTACGCCATGCGTCGAGTTTTACCAACAGTAGAGCAGTTCGTTCAGGGAATCAGGTCCTCCGACAGGGTGCTTTTGGGTCGTGCCATTACCCTGGTAGAAAGCGCCCGCGCCGATCACCAGGCTATGGCACAGGAAATTATCGGCCGTCTGATGGAATTTCCCGCTCCCGGTACGTTCAGGATTGGCATCACCGGCTCGCCGGGAGCAGGCAAAAGTACTTTCATCGAAGCACTCGGTATGTATCTGACCAGCCGGGGGCACCGTGTAGCTGTGCTGGCCATTGACCCCAGCAGTGCCGTCAGTCAGGGAAGTATTCTCGGCGACAAGACCCGGATGGAGCAGCTTTCTGCCTCAGGCATGGCGTTTATACGGCCCTCCCCTTCCGGCGACTCGCTGGGCGGAGTAGCCAGAAAGACCCGCGAAACCATCCTCCTCGTGGAGGCCGCCGGCTTCGACACCGTGATGATTGAAACCGTGGGAGTCGGACAATCGGAATACGCCGTGCACAGCATGACGGATGTGTTTCTGTTACTTCTGCTGCCCGGAGCGGGCGATGAACTGCAGGGTATCAAACGCGGCATCGTCGAGATGGCTGATGTGCTGGCCGTCAATAAATCCGACGGCGACCGGGTCAGGCTCGCGGCACAGGCCCGCGCGCACTACCTGAATGCGACCCACCTGCTGCCGCCCAAAGACAGCGGATGGGCGCCCCGCGTACTCGCGTGCAGCGCGCTGGAGGGTACCGGCATTGCCGAGGTTTGGGCTGCTCTTGAGGAGTACAGGACCACGACGCAGACCAACCGGTATTTTTACGAAAACAGGCAGAAACAGGCAGCACACTGGTTCAGAGAAGCCCTTGAGCTTGGTCTGGCCCAGTTGTTCTACCAACACCCGGCGGTGAAGGAGCGGTACGCCAGCCTTGAGGCCAAAGTGCTGTCCGGAAAAATATCCCCTTTTACTGCCGCTACAGAATTGCTGAATATTTTCAGTCAGTAATCACTCCGAATCCATCCGGTGTGGAATAAACCGGCTCATATTGTCGGTAATCAGCGCTCTGCTTTCCCGTATACCGATACCGGCGGGCTCCTGCCCGATTACCCAGCTGCCGATAACAGGGTGGTTGCCATCGAACGACGGCAGTTCGAACAGTTCCTGATAGATGTAGCCTTCTTCGCCATAGGCACCGACGGTCTGCTCTTTCAGAAACCCGTCGCGGAACAGTGATACATTGGCACCCTCCCGGGAGAAAACAGGCTTTTTGACGTAATTTTTCATTCCGAATGCATCGAAATGGCATTCAAGCAAGTTGGGATGTCCGGGATTCAGGCCCCAGAGAACAGGCAGGATGGCCTTGTTGCTGAGCAGCATTTTCCAGGCTGGCTCGATCCACAATGCGCGGTTTCTGTCGGAAGGAATGTGATTCCCGAAAGTTTCAGCCACCATGTACTCCCAGGGGTACAGTTTAAAAATATTGCGGACAGGAAGCCCTTCCATGTCGGCAAAACCGTGATTGTTGGTATCCCAGCCGATTTCATCCATGTACAGATGTTTCGTATCGAAACCGGCCTGTATGGCGCAATCGCGCAGGTACTCCGTTGTAGTCAGGTCTTCCAGACTGTTTCTGACGCAGGCGAAGTGCAGGGGCGCGTCGTACATAAACTGGCGCAGATATCGCCAGGTCGAAATCAGTTTTTCGTGAATGGAGTTGAACTGGTCCTTTTCCGGGGAAACGTCCTGCAGCCAGTGCCACTGTACCAGTCCGGCCTCGAACAGGGACGTGGGCGTATCGGCGTTGAACTCATACATTTTCAGCTCTCCATCGCGGAGGCACAGGTCGAAGCGGCCGTAAATGGACGGATGGTCGTCATTCCAGCTTTTCTCGATGAGCGGCACGAAAGCCCGGGGTATCCGGAACTGATCGTACATTTTTTCATCTATGACGAACTGTACGGCTTCGAGGCACAACTCCCAAAGCTCGGCAGTAGCCTGTTCTATATGTTCAACCTCGCCGGGCGACAGCGAGTAGTATGCACTTTCATCCCAGTAAAGTTCGTCGGTTGTGTGAAATCCGAATCCGAGCTGCTCAACTTTGTCCTGCCAGTTGAACCGGGGAGTAATCTGATGTCTGACCATATCAGGAGATGATACCCGAGCTTCTGGAGCCGAAGCCGCCGCGGATGATATTTGACTTGACCGGATTCATACCGATATTCGACTGCCGGTTAATGCCTCCTGAAAAATAGCCCCGGCGATTGTAGCTGCCGTTCACATAATCCCCATAGGCCCTGAAGGCGTAGTACATGGGGAATACGTGCGTGCGCGAGTAGCGCGCGGTGGTATCCGTGCGCATGAACACCTTTTTTTCGCCCGTTTTGGGCTCCTCTTTGGTGCAACCGGCGAGTGCTGCAGTAATGAGCACCAGTGAAACAACTTTCGATTTTTTCATGACCGGTCTTATTTAACGGTGATAAAAAATTCGTAGTCGCGAAGTCTGGGCGCCACGGATTTCCCCTCGTCATCCGTTGTTTCCAGGCCCAGCGACGGGATGGTATCAGTCCTGGTCAGTGTTTTGACCAGTTGGCCACGTACCCACACCTTTTCAGTCGTGGTTAACAGTGTATAATCGGGTGTGTTCGACGTAGCCACCAGCACTTCGACAGAGCCATCTTTGTCTATGTCGGTGGTGACATCCTTTTTTTCGTCGGAGCAGTGCCAGAACAGCACTGCAGTCAGCAGCAGGTAAAGTGATTTCATAGACATGTTGAACGAACAAGTCGGAAAAAAAGTTCCCTGCGTTGCGACATTCACTTTTCCCTCCGCTCATTTACAGACCCGGGCATGCAAGGGATGCTTTCAGAAAGATATTTACAGCTCAGCCTCCTCGCCGAGGGATGGTATATCTACTGACTGAAACCCGTTATCCAGCAGGAAACTGCGCCACTTTTCCTGGCGATCGTAGGTTCCGTGCGTAAGCCAGAGCTTTTTCACAGTTTTTTTCTGGTTGGATATTACGTGCAGCATCTCATTTCTGTCGCCGTGTGCGGAGAAGGAATCCATGATTACCACTTCGGCGAGTACCTGCTTCAGTTGTCCCATGACCGTGAGACTTTTGGCGCCATCGCGGAGCCGGCCTCCGGGCGTATGGGGTGCGCAGTAGCCAACAATCAGGAAGGTATTCCGGTGATTTTCGATGTTATTCAGCAGGTGGTGTCTGATACGGCCGGCGTTCATCATTCCCGAGGCGGCAATAATAATGGCCGGTTTCCGCATCCGGTTGAGCTGCCTTGAATTCTGGCTGTCGCGTACATAATACAGGTTGTTCCAGCCGAACGGATTGGGATCTTCGGTCATGTACTCGTGCAGTTCACTGTCGAAGCACTCCGGATGGCGGATGAACACCTCCGTGGCATTTACCGCCAGGGGGCTGTCCACGTACACAGGCACCCACGGCAGGCGACCTTCGTTCTGCAGTTTGTCGAGCATATAGACAATCTCCTGCGTGCGCCCGACGGAGAAAGCAGGTATGATAACCTTGCCTTTTTTTTCAAGGCAGGTATGCCTGATTACCTGAATGAAGTGATCGAGTTCCTGTGGCGCCGTTTCGTGGTCGCGATCGCCATAAGTGCTTTCACAGATCAGGTAATCGAGTTCGGGCATCTGCACCGGATCGCCGAGTATGGGCCGGTCGGGGCGACCGATATCGCCGGTGAAACCGATCATGGTCTTTTTACCGTTTTCGGTTATTTCGAGTGTAACACTGGCACTGCCGAGAATATGCCCCATATCGCGGAACAGAACCCTGACATTCGGGTGGATATGAAACCACTGCTCATAGTTATAGCCGACGAACTGCCTCATTGTCTCGCGCACATCGCCCATGGTGTACAGGGGCTGTTCCGGCTGATCGTGACCATGCAGGTGCCGGTTGTGGCGGTCAGCATCGCCCTCCTGAATTTTGGCGCTGTCGAGCAGCATGATAGCACAGAGGTCGCGCGTGGCGTGCGTGGCGTAAATTTTGCCCCTGAAGCCATCGGCTACGAGTTTGGGAACCCGACCGGTATGATCAATATGAGCGTGGCTGAGGATCACACAACTGATATCTTCCGGATTGAAGAGCCATTTATCGTTGAAATGCCGGAGCGGATTTACCTGTTCGGCCGGGTGCCCGTCCACCGATTGTCCATCGTCATCGCCGCCGCCCTGATACAGACCGCAGTCGAGCAGGATTTTAAATCCGTCGTCGAGTGTAATCAGGTGAGCACTTCCGGTTACTTCACGGGCTGCACCGCAGAATTTGATTTTCATAGCGAGCTTGTTTGCGCCAAAGGTAAGCGTATGAACGGTATTATTCTTTTCTGGTGTTGCACCTTCCATCCACGCAATCGGCGATCCGGATCAGTTTTCCCTGCGGGTCATACTCCCTGAGCTCACCCTGTTCGAGGGCAGTTTCCTCTTCTGTGGACGAATAAGTACCTTCCGCTTTCAGGACACCACTCTCGTAATATTCCTGAAAGGGACCGTTTTCATCGTTGTTAACGATAGTAACCCGCTCCTGTACCACACCGTTTGGATAATATCTGATACTCAGTCCCTGCATGACGCCCTGAACAAACTGCTGTTCCAGCATTAGTGTACCCGACTCGTAGTACTTTCTGAAAGCACCGTGAAGAATTCCGTTTTCATAGTTTTCAACCGATTCTGTGGCGCCACCGGTGTAGTAATATTTTTTTTCGCCATGCAGCGAATCCTTCATAAAGTGTGCCTCCACCTGCAGTTTTCCGTCGGAAGAAAACTGCTGCCACAGGCCTTCCCTGACTTTGCTTTGTTTATTGATCTGATGACGGATGAGACGACCATCCGGGTCGCGCTGTTCGACAGTTTCCAGCTGATTGCAAGAGGCGGTTGCCAGTAAAACGGAGAGTAGCAAAATACGATTGAGCAGATTCATGACATTCATTTTCAAGAGAACGTCAGATCAGGTTTCTGAGTACGACTGTTTTTCGGATTTTAACACCGTCGCGGAGTATCAGCAGCCTGACCTTTTTCCCGGATTTCTTTTGAAATACCTTCAGAACATCCTGTAGCCGCAGGATACGCGCCGGAGCGAGCCCCACCTGCACGATCTGGTCGCCGGGCAAAATACCTGCTTCGGAGGCCGGTGAGTCAGCCAGTACCGACTCCACGACAAATTCATTCAGCGAGTTGCCGCTGGCCAGCAGGTACATTCCGCTGCGGTCGTAAACATATTTTTTTCTGAAATTTCCGGAGGGTTTCAGCCACACAACTGCATGCTGATAATCGACTACCAGCTGAAACCTGTTGAGCAGCATATTGCCGGCTATCCCTGTCCTGCCATTCATGAAAGACATGTTAAAAGTGGAGTCGGCCACCTGAAAGTACGAAATAACACCGGATTGCCGGTATTTGCCGATTGAAACATCCCGTACCCTGCCAATATATCCCTGCAGATCACCACCCAGGCCCATCCCTATTTGTCCGGGCAGGACCGACTGCGGCAACTTCATGGTGGAGTCGGAGCTGATGAGCAGCAGGGGCAGTGCAGCGCCGGTGTCGAGCAGCAGCTTGGCGCGGGGTACCGAGTCGGCATCGAAGCCGAGATCGGCCCTGAGGTACAGTTTTTTTCGGTACAACTCGGCCGGAAACGGCAAAAAACCTGCTCTTTCGGGAGAAAACACATCATGAACGGAAACAGTAATTATCTTTTGCAGGTAATTGATTCTGACCAGATAATCCGAGAGCGTGTTGGCTGCCAGAATTCCGTGAATATCAATACCGGCATACGATTCGAAGCGGAAGTAGTCCTCCTGCAGCACCAGAATATCCACATCAGGGGCTGCGAGCGGAGCATTCATGGCGTCGAGCCGTACATTTCTGGCCAGGTAAGCGGTAAGTTCCGTTTTCATATCGGCTCCGAGCAGGCGGAATTCCCGGTCATATCGGATACCGAGCAGGTCGCTCAGTTCACGCCGGCACAGTACCGTGTGTTCAGCGCCGGTATCAAAAATCATTTTTAGTGGAATAGTTCCATTGAGCGTAACCGTCACCACCATAAAATTATTCACGTAGTCGAACGGCCACTCGACCTGGCGCACCCCCGGGGGCATAAGGAAGCCCGACTGCGGCTTTACGGCGGCAGGCAACAGCAGCAGCGAAAAGACAAGCCACCCCGGGATATGTCGCATTGCGTTCATAGACCTACAAAAATGAGAAAATCGCACGGAACGACACATTGCTCCGGGTAAAAATTTGAACAAGCACGCCGGCATGTCTTACTTTCGCCGCCGAATAACAAACAGATTATGGGAACCACAGAACACTCATCAGAACAGAACAATAACCCGGAGGCACCTCGCAGTGAATGTCTCAGCTCCAACGCCACCCTTTTTTACCGCATTTTCGTTCCAGTATTTGGAACAGTCTTCTTTTCAGGGTTTGTGCTTGCACTCAACCTGATTCCGGAGGATGATCTGTACCTGCCATTTCCTGCCTGGTGGGCCCGGGTTACGGTAATAACCCTCCTGCTGGGGTGGTTGTTTTTTGTGAAAAGAACAATCTGGCGCCTGAAGCGGGTGGATGCCACCGCAGAACATTTTTTTGTAACGAACTACTGGCACACGGTGAGGTACCCCTGGCATGATGCCGAACAGATCACAGAGAGTAAACGCCTTGGACGCCGGCTGGTTCATTTGCATTTGCGGGCGCCGGGTCGCTTCGGAAGCGTCATATCCTTCATTCCGGCGCGGCATTACGACGAATTGGTGAAAAATTTCGGCGTTAGTGAAAATTGAAATTATCTTTCGCCGCGCTTTTGCGCAACGGGATTTTCCCGGATGACGAAAACAGCACTTAAATTCTATCAATCATCACTTCTCTATGTCAAACCTTTGGATAAGAAAACCGCTGGAGCACCTGCTTGAACAGGCGGGCGATTCAGAAAAGGGTCTCAAGCGCACGTTGGGCGCAGTCAATCTTGTGACACTTGGTATCGGTGCCATCATCGGCGCCGGACTGTTTGTTCGTACAGCCGCCGCCGCCGCACAGGCCGCCGGACCGTCGGTAACGCTTTCCTACATCGTTGCTGCTGTGGGCTGTGCCTTTGCAGGACTTTGCTATGCTGAATTTGCAGCCATGATTCCGATCGCGGGCAGCGCGTACACGTATGCGTACGCGACACTGGGCGAACTGATGGCCTGGGTAATCGGCTGGGCACTCATCATGGAATACGCACTGGGTGCTGCCACTGTCGCCATCGCCTGGTCGGAGTACCTGAACAAGCTGCTGGGAGGGGCTATACCTCCTGAATGGTGCCACTCGCCCTTTGATTCGACACACCCGGGTATCATGAACGCTCCGGCACTGATTATTCTGGTTCTCCTGACGGGCATCCTCATCCGGGGTACGCAGGAGTCGGCTACCGTCAATGCCGTGATAGTATTCATCAAAGTGGCTATCGTGCTTATCTTCATCGCTATCGGCTTCCAGTTCATCAATCCGGGCAATTACGAACCGTACATGATACCTGCAGGTACAGAAGGCCACGAAGGCACCTTCAAGCACGGCTGGGGCGGTGTTCTCGGCGGAGCAGCCATTGTATTCTTTGCGTTTATCGGGTTTGATGCTGTGTCCACAGCTGCCCAGGAGGCCAAAAGACCGGAGAGAGATATGCCCATCGGTATCCTCGGCTCGCTGGTTGTCTGCACCATTTTATATGTGCTGTTTTCGCACGTACTCACAGGCGTGGCCAACTGGCAGGAGTTCAAGACTGCAGGACGTGAAGCATCTGTAGCTTATGCCATTTCCACGCACATGGCCGGGTACGAGTGGCTTGCCACTGCCGTTACAGTAGCCATCCTCGCAGGATTTTCCTCTGTCATTCTGGTGATGCTGCTTGGTCAGTCGCGCGTATTCTATTCCATGGCACACGACGGACTCATCCCGAAAGTATTCTCCGAGCTGCATCCGAAATTCCGCACACCATACAAATCGAACATTCTCCTGCTTTTATTTGTTGGAGCGTTCGCCGGATTTGTTCCGGGTGATGTGGCAGGCGATCTGACTTCTTTCGGAACCCTGCTCGCATTCGTACTGGTAAGTGCCGGTGTACTGGTGATGCGCCGTATCAATCCGAATCAGGCAAGGCCATTCCGCACGCCACTGGTTCCGCTGGTTCCGATACTCGGTATCATCATCTGCGCAGGCATGATCGTTGCTATTGACGCCACTACGCTCAAGGCAGCACTCGGCTGGATGATCATCGGACTTGTTGTATATTTCGCATACAGCAGGCACCATAGTAAACTCAAACCGTAAGGTGAGGGTAATGGGTACAGGGTACAGGGTGTTTATAAAAAAAACACTTATACCCTGCACCCATTACCCTGACAAACCCCATACCTCGGCAAAAATGTCCAAACACGGAAAAGCACTTGTTGCCATGTCAGGTGGCATTGACAGTACGATAACAGCCGTCCTGCTTCATGAGGAGGGCTGGGAAGTAGTTGGTATAACCATGAAAACATGGGACTATGCCACTTCAGGCGGGTCGAAAAAAGAGACCGGTTGCTGCTCCCTCGATTCTATCAATGATGCCCGTGCCGTGGCGGTCAGACTTGGTTTTCATCATTTCATTGTGGACATCCGCGATGAGTTTGGTGATTACGTGATTGACAATTTCGTGGATGAATACATGGCAGGGCGAACACCCAACCCTTGCGTGCTCTGCAATACACATATCAAGTGGAACAGTCTGCTCAGGCGAGCCGATATGCTCGACTGCGAGTTTATTGCGACCGGACACTACGGAATTATCAACGAACTGAACGGGCGGAAGTATATCACCCGGGCCAAAGACCAGCAAAAAGACCAGAGTTATGTTCTCTGGGGCCTCAGTCAGGAATGCCTGCACCGCACGCGCATGCCACTCGGGGCATTTACCAAACCGGAAGTCAGGGCCATGGCTGCCGAACGGGGCTGGACGGACCTGAGCAAGAAAGCCGAGAGCTACGAGATTTGCTTTGTGCCGGATAACGACTACCGGGGCTTCCTGCGCAGGCGCGTGGAAGGACTGGATGAACGTCTGGCCGGCGGCGATTTCGTTGACAGTCACGGAAAGGTGCTGGGTAAACACGAAGGATACCCTTTCTACACCGTCGGACAAAGAAAAGGACTCGGCATTGCCCTGGGAGAGCCGATGTTCGTAACCGAAATCCGGCCCGAAACCAATACCGTTGTGCTCGGCAAAGAGGAAGAACTCATCCGCAACCACATGATGGTCGGCAAGGTCAACCTGATGAAATACGACAGATTGCCCGCCGACGGACTGGAAGTGGTCACCAAAATACGCTATCGCGACAGCGGGACTTTCAGCACAGCCCGGCAGGTTGCCAGCGACCTTGAAATATCATTCCACGCAAATGTGAAGGGTATTGCACCCGGACAAAGTGCCGTGCTGTATGAAGGCGACGACATTGTCGGCGGAGGAATCATTCAGGGAAGCGGTGACATGATGTCGGCCAACTGAACCTGATACATTTTCTGTACAAGGCATTCAGATAGCCTGTTCAGGATTCTCTCTGTGAGTCAAAAACGGCTCATTTTCCGGAAAAATCACCCATCTGAACAAAAAACGGGAACAGCTGTTTATTTCCAGGTTCATCACTCAAATCATTACAGGTGCCGCAAAACGAAAAAGTGGACGTTATTATCTACCGGGTCCGTGAAAACGGCCTGGAGGTCTTTCTGGTAGATCCGGCGTCGGATTCTGTCGAACCCGGCCAGCTTTCTGCGCCAGCATCCAGTCAGGGAAATCTGGATCTCGTTCAGGCACCGCTCATAGAGCTCGATCCTGTGCTGAACCACGAAGGACAACAACGCCGCGCAGTAGCCATTGAGGCTGACTGGCATGAAATTCCTTCGCTTCGCGCACTTGTTTACGAAGACTACAGGGTTGCCAAGGAAAAAGCCAAAATACACATCAAATCCTTCGTTTCCGACTTTGAACGCGGAGCTTATGTGGCCGTCAAAGAAGCTGCCAGACGGATCATGCCGGAACAGTACGCCTTTCTCAAAGAGCTGAAAGAGATTATTGCCGACAAGAACCAGGGCAAATCAATCTGATATCATTTTCGCGCGAGGTACAGTCCTGCGAGAATCACCAGTGTACCCGCTATATCAATTAAGGTGATAGTTTCCCCGTCCATTACACCCAGCAACATAGCCGTAACAGGCAGCAGATACGTAACTGAAGTTGCGAACAGGGGACTGTTCCGCTGAAGCAGCCAGAAATACAGTATGGATCCCCCTACAGTGCCGAGCGCTGACAGGTAGAATACATACCCCAATCCTTCCAAACCCTGCGGATGCTGCCAGGCAGCCGTCAATCCCCCCGAGTAGACAAGTCCCGCGATGAAAAACCCGCCGGTAATCATAAATGCCGCGGATGAAATAGCAGCCGGGTGCTGATCCTGCAGGTAATATCCCACAGCATTTGCGTTTATGGCGTAGCAAACCGTGGCCAGCACGCACAGGAAAGCAAAGAAAGCACTGCCTGACACCGCGGTGCTGCTGTTGAACAGAATCAGGGCCATGGCGCCCGAGAGTCCGACAACAATACCCCAAAAGCGCGACCAGCTCACCTTCATCCGGAAAAATGAAGCACCAATAATCAGCGTAAACAGCGGAGTCAGCGCGTTAAGTGCGCCGGCCAGACTGCTGTTTACGTGCTGCTGAGCGATGGCAAAAAAGAAATTGGGCAGTGCTGAACCGCAAAAAGCCACAATCAGCAGCGGTCTCCACCTGCTCCAGTCAATCCCGGACCAGTAAGTTACCGCGACGGGCAGGTAGATAATGGTAGCCAGCACCATGCGCCACATGGCCATCTGAAGGGGCGTGAATATACCCACCGAACGCTTGATAAACAGGAATGAAGCTCCCCAGACTAGTCCGAGTAAAGCCATGGCAAGCCAGTCTTTGGCGACCGGGCTTCTGGATGTTGATGTTGGCACGACAGATCAGAATAAGGCCACAAAGAACTGTAAAAGAATGGAATACAACCCACAATTTGCATAGACAGACGACAATCGTGACATTTTTTCACGTATTCTGAAGTATTTCCCTCACATTTGCAGGAAAGGACACGGCTCGCGCCGACAGATATTGCCATATGAGGTTTACCCCCCGCTTTTTGCCCGCATTACTTGTAACACTCGCGCTGAATCTGGATGCCCAGACCTCACCGCAGATGACCTTTGGCAAGAACAGGGTACAATATCATCATCAGTTCGACGACTGGAGTGTTTACGAAACCGAGCACTTCATTACCTACTGGTATGGCGACGCCAGAAATGTGGCACAGGGAGCGCTTCAAAGTGCCGAACTCGACTTTCCTGAAATCCAGCGGCTGCTGGAGTACCAGCCCAACGAAAAGATTGAAATGCTCGTTTTCAGCGATATTACCGACCTGAAACAGAGCAATATCGAAGAAAGCGATGTGCTGATGACGCAACCGGAAGAGACAAAAGTGGTGGGAAACAAGATTTTTGTCCACTTCAACGGCGACCACCAGCACCTGCGCGCGCAAGTGCGCGAGGGCACAGCAGGTGTATTGCTTAATTCCATGCTGTTCGGTTCCAGTCTGCAGGAGATCGTGTCCAATGCCGTACTGCTGAATCTGCCACCCTGGTTTACTCAGGGACTCACTGCCTACTGCGGAGAAGCCTGGAGTCCGGAACTGGACAACCAGCTGCGCGACCTGCTGCTTTCCGACAAGATAAAAAACTTCGACCGGCTGGCAAAGGAACACCCGCGGCTCGCGGGGCATGCTTTCTGGCACTACATCAACACGCACTTCGGGAGAAGCACTGTCAGCAATCTGCTATATCTCACCCGTATCAATCGAAGTGTGGAAAATGGCTTCTTCTACGTACTGGGCAACGGCTATCGGCGTACCACCGACACCATGCTCGAGTATTACAGAAGGATATACCGGGAAGAAGTCAGTTACCTCAGAACTCCCCCGGAAGATGGAGTTTTCACTCCTTCAAACAAAAAAAAGCTGCCAGTCACCCATGTGAAAATCAGTCCCGACGGCAAAAGAATAGCCTGGGTTACCAATGATATCGGTCGCTGGAAGATTCGTATCAGGGAAGCCGGGGAAAAATCAGGCCGGGTGGTCATGAAAGGGGGAACCCGCAACGCACTGCAGGCGCCCGACTTCAATTACCCTCTGCTGTCCTGGAATCCGGACAACAAGCACCTGACAGTTGTTTCCGAGCAGCGGGACAAACTGTACCTCACCGACATAGAAATCAGTTCCGGGAAAAAAGAAAAAACAGCCCTGGCTCCCGATTATCAGCGGATATTCTCCCTCGACTACACTGGCAGAAATGAAATTGCATTTTCGGCTGCCATCAAGGGTTATTCGGATCTCTTCCTCTACCGCCTGTCAACCAAACAGACCGAGAGACTGACAAACGACTTCTGGGACGATCTGGATGCTTCTTTCGCCGTGATCGAGGGGCGCAGGACACTGCTCTTCAGCAGCAATCGCCTGTCGGATACGCTCACAACAGAAAAACTCGATACCGTTCTGCCCATCGGGACCCTGGATATATTCATGTATGATCTCGACAGTCGCAGTAACGAACTGGTGCGGATCACCAATACACCGCTGTATGATGAAAGGATGCCCATGAGCACCGACAGTACAGAGTTTGCATTCCTGTCAGGCGCCAGTGGAATCATTAACCGGCAGGCTGGCAGGCTGGAACCTTTTGTAGCATATACACAGGCCGTGATATACCTCAAGGACGGTGCCGAAGCAAGGGGGCTGGTTATGAACAGGCCCATGGAATGGCCACTCGAGCGGATACTCACAAAAGTAGCTCCGCTTGATTCCGTACTGGCCAACATTGATTCCACCCAGATTGACAGTATCCGCTTTTACGAGGTAATTAAAAAGCGACCCATCGTCTGGAACCAGACCAATTACGACCGGAATATCCTCATGCAGCACAGTTCTCAAAGAACAGGCAAATGGGTAGAGGTCATAACCAGAGGCGGGCAAACATCCTTTTTCATCAGAAAAATGGATTCAAACACGCGCAATAAAGCGCGATATACCCGATGGAGAGAGCAAAAACTGATAGCGAACGGAATCTCCGTTGAGCAGGCAGCCACAGAGGAAGCAATAACAGAACCCGTTCAAAAGGCGTCTGTGCGCACAGACACCATACCTCCCTTTAATCCGGACTGGCTGTTCCAGTTGCCAGACTATCTGGCCGTCACAACGCAGACTCAGGCAGAATCTGCGCCAAAACCTGTGACACCCGACTCCATTCCAGCCCCGCCGGTAACTACTGCCAGGCCAGTTCTCCCTATTCCGGACATAGCCCGGAAAACACCAGTAACCCGGTTCTACCCATTCAAAATTACACCCTATCGCCTGAAGTTCAGAACCGATTATGTGACCACAACGGCAGATAATAACGTCATGTTCGACGGACTTCAGCTTTACGAAGGACCTCAAAGTCGCCTGAGCATACCACCGCCCGGACTCTTGCTCAAAGCCAATTTCAAGGATCTGCTGGAGGACTATGTTATTGAAGCAGGCGGACGGTTACCTGTAACATTCAACGGAGCCGAGTATTACCTCTGGCTCGACGACAAGAAAAAGCGCCTCGACAAACGCTATATCCTGTACCGCCGCGTCCTCGTGAACAACGAGGAGCGCCCCACTCCATACCCTCCTACCCTTTCTCCGGAATACCAGACGCGTACCGTCTCCCTGCTGGGGCAGTACGAGGTGCGCTATCCCATAGATGCCTTTACCAGCCTGAGAGGTTCAGTCGGACTTCGGGAAGACAAAGTGAGGGCACTGGGTTCCGATCTGTACAGTCTGGAGAAGCCGGACCGGGCCGAACAACGGGCGTCTCTCCGGCTTTCAGCAGTTTTTGACAACACAGCGGATATAGACCTGAACCTGAAAACAGGGACGAGGGCAAAAATATACACAGACATCGTTAAAAAAATCAGTTTCAATACCGAGCCGGAGTGGAGCCTCCAGTTCAACAAAGGCTTCATGACGGTACTCGGATTTGATGCAAGGCATTACCAGATGCTCGACCGCCGCTCGCAGATCGCTGTCAGAATGGCCGGAGCAACCTCCTTTGGATCGGAAAAAATGCTGTATATCATGGGCGGTGTGGAAAACTGGATGCTCCCCCGCTTCAACAATACCATACAGTTGCCACAGGACGACGGATTTGCCTATCAGTCGCCCGCAGTAAACCTTCGGGGCTTCAACCAGAATATCCGCAACGGCAACTCACATGTTTTGCTGAATACAGAGCTCCGCGTTCCGATTTTCAAATATCTGTCGAACAAACCTACACTCGGCAACTTCTGGAGAAACTTTCAGGTGGTTGGATTCTTCGATGCCGGCACTGCCTGGCAAGGGAGCAATCCGTTCAGCCGAGACAATCCGATCAACGTAGTTTATCTGGAGGAAGGTCCCGACGGCCGGCCCCCTATAGTAACCATGCAGGTAAATTATTTCAGGGATCCGGTAGTGGCGGGATTTGGTGCGGGCGTACGCAGTCAGCTGCTCGGCATGTATATGCGGGCAGATTACGCCTGTGGTATCGAGTCGAGAGTCGTTCAAAAACCCCTTTTACACATTGCATTGGGCACAGATTTCTGATTTTTTTTGCTAAAACAAGCTCATAACAACTGATTCTTTGGCAGTTTGATGAGTTATCTTACCTTTGAACCCTGCGACCGGAAGTTGAAACCGGCCGTACAGTTATGATTATGTACCGATACATGCCACGCATCCTCTCCGCATTGCTCGCTCTGGCCTTTTTTGCCACCGCATCCAGCGCCCAGTCGAATACCTGCCAGTACACGCTTATCCTGAACGACTCGTACGGCGACGGCTGGAACGGAGGTGTCATCACAGTCAGCAGCGACGGGACGGCAAACACATTTACCCTGCTGACCGGCTTCACCGACACGGTTCAGTTCACCATTACGAACGGAGCGCCACTACTCATTACCTGGACTGCCGGCTCCTTTCTGAGCGAGGTATCCTACCAGATACTGGACAACACCGGAAATGTCATTTCCCAGGCAACCCCTTTCAACATGCCACCCTCGGGCACACTGTTCACCGGTACCGGCCTCTGTGTAACATGCTCCAGGCCACTTAATCTGAAAGTGGACAATGTCTGGGATACATACGCCAAACTCCGCTGGAGTGCCGATCCGAACGGCCCCAATGCGCCTGTACAGTACCTGGTCATTTATGGCCCTCAGGGCTTCAACCCGGCCATACCACTGTCCTGCGATACCGTCATTGCCACCCAGAATAAAATCACCCTCACAGGGCTGAGCAAAAAAACATGGTACGATGTGTATGTCATACAGGATTGCGGACCAACGGGCGGGCTCAGTCAGCTTACAGGCCCGGTTTCATTTGAAACATACTGGACAAAAGACGTAGGTATAGCTGCCATCGTTTCACCCGAGTCGGGCTGTGACCTTGGTCTCGATACTGTGCGGGTACTGCTGCGCAATTATGGCGCCGCTCCGCAGTCGCTGGTTCCCTTCCGCTACACTGTGAACGGGGAAGACGTCAACGTACCCAAACCGGCCGACGGGTTTTTCACCGGCGTTCTCGGCAAAGACAGCAGCGAGGTCATTGCCTTTGAAACGGTTTATGATTTTTCCGCACCTGGAGAGTACGTCATCATGGCGTTTACCAAAATGACCGGCGACCAGGATGTTACCAACGATACCTTCGTAATTCGCATCAACAACCGCCTGTTGTCGCCCTATTCACAGCAGTTTGAAGACTGGGACGGCGGTTACCGTCCGTACGGATCAGCCTCCAGCTGGACCTATGGCACTCCCGATAAAATCAATATCCCGGCTGCGTACAGCGGCCAAAATGCATGGGTAACCAGTCTGAAGGACCCTTACAACTCCAATGAAATTTCCTACCTGGAGTCACCCTGTTACGATTTCAGCGGCCTCACCAATGATCCCGTCATCGAGTTCGCGCTCGCACGTGATCTGGAGTCGGGCTACGACGGAGGCTGGCTTGAGCGCTCCATTGACGACGGCGCCAGCTGGGAAAAAGTAGGTGCCATCAACGAGGGCCTCAACTGGTATAATGAAAGCATTGACGACGGCCTGCAGCTCGGCGAGTGCTGGTCAGACAGAAATGAAGGCTGGTTCAAGGCCAGGCACTTCCTGGATGGAACTGCCGGACAAAGCAATGTCAGGTTCAGGTTTGCCATCGCCAGTGATCCGTCACTGAACTACAGCGGACTGGGTGTGGATGACATCCGTATCTTCCCGGCCTTCAGCAAAGATCTGCTGGGTGTGGGCGTACTGGCCGAATCACAGGAGCAGGAGTGCGGACTGCAAACAGACAAGGTGACATTTACCTTCCTGAACGGCGGCAGTCAGACACAGAACAACTACAAGGTAGCTTACAGCATCAACGGCGGCGCTCCGGTTATCGAGACGCTGAGCGGAAATAACAACGCCATTTCTCCGGATGAAGTTATTTCCTACACCTTCAATGCTACTTTCGACAGCCGCGATGCCATTTCTGTCATCAAGTGCTGGACCATCCTCAATGGGGATGCCGCCACACCGAATGACACAGCCACCATTACTGTCAATCACGTGCCACTTCCGGTTCCATTCAGCGAGAACTTTGAGGGCCAGGCTGTCCCGGCAGGCTGGGTAGTTGACGGTTTTGTGACAAACGCACATGGCAACACCAGCTACGTACTGGCCACCAACCTGTATTCTTTCAATCCGGAGGCTGTTCAGGACCTACCGCGTTATGGCATGATTGGTGCCAACGACACACTCACATTCTCTTACCGAATCATCAACTACAGCGGTGGCGGTCCGATGATTCTGGGTAATAACAAGGTGGAAGTACAGGTCTCTACCGACTGTGGAGATACCTATCAGACCATCAACAGCATCAAC
>CAIYFY010000252.1 GCA_903925535.1 uncultured Bacteroidota bacterium
GCATCCAGCCACCTGAAGCAGTGTTCCTGTATCCGGGCAGCCAGTGTCTGCGCAAATGAGCCGTTGAGCTGCTCCTCCGTGATTACCAGTACCTTGCCGTGTCTGCGCGCTGCTGCGTACATGGCTTCTTCATCCAGCGGACTCAGGGTCCTTAAATCCACTATTTCCACCTGTCCGGGAAAATGCTCCTGTGCGGCATTCAGTGCCCAGTGTACGCCCATTCCGTATGTAATCACTGCCAGTGATTCACCCCGGCTGATGGCTTTTTCCTCCGCCTCCAGGGCAATACGCGCCTTGCCGAAAGGAACGATATATTCTGCATCCGGCTCTACGCAACGGGCTGTTTCTGTGCCGCGCACCTTGCTCCAGTACAGACCTTTGTGTTCGAAGATAACCACCGGATTCGGATCGTGCCAGGCAGACTTGAGCAGGCCTTTCAGGTCTGCACCGTTACTCGGATAGGCTATTTTCACACCGCCAATGCGGGCTACCACCGACTCAACACTCGAACTGTGGTAGGGGCCCCCGGACCCGTAGGCGCCAATGGGCACCCGGATGACGCAACTGACCGGCCACTTGCCGTTCGACAGGTAGCATGAGCGGGCTACTTCGGTGAATAGCTGGTTAAGTCCCGGCCATATATAATCGGCAAACTGCACCTCCACGATGGGCCGGAGCCCTGTGGCACTCATACCGGCGGTGCTGCCAATAATAAACGCCTCCTGTATGGGCGTATTGAAGACGCGGTGGTCACCAAACTGCTCGGCCAGCGTGGCTGCTTCCCTGAATACACCTCCGAGCCTGCGTCCCACATCCTGTCCGTATAACAGGCATTCCGGGTTCGACTGCATCAGTTCCCGGATAGCGTGCAGAGCACAATCCACCATCACCTTGACCTCTCCGCCTGCGGGCTGGCGCTCGCCGCGCTCTTCCGTCACAGGTGTGGGCGCGTACGCATGCGTGAACAGATCTTCAGGTCTCGGATCCTCGGCCTGTCGGGCCTTTTCAAAGTCCTGAAGGACTGTCTGTGCAGCCTGCTCCTCAAGCCTGACAAGTTCCTGGTCTGTAAAGCCGTTTTGCAGCAAAAATTGCCTCAAAACAGGGTAGGGGTCGCGCGATTGATGCTCCTCCAGATCATCGCGGTACCACTCTTTACGCACACCGGATGTGTGGTGATTGAGCAGGGGCACGCGGGCATGCAGGAGGACGGGCCGTCTTTCGGTCCGGATAATATGAATAGCCTGCATAACGGTTTGCCAGCAGGTTTCAAAGTCATTGCCTTCTATGCTGAAAGCCTCGAGTCCGGGAAACCCCTGTGCATACTGTGCTGCATTGGCTACCCTGGTTTCTGCTGCATTGGCCGAGATATCCCATCCGTTGTCCTGTACGAGGTAGAGAATGGGCAGTTTTTTTAGCACTGCCATCTGGAAAGCTTCCGCAATTTCCCCTTCTGTAACCGATGCATCGCCCAGCGAACACACCACCAGTGGCGCTCCATTCGTCTGCTTACTGAAAAACGAATCTGCTTCACGGTATTTTAGTCCGAGTGCCGCTCCGGTGGCTGGTATAGCCTGCATACCGGTTGCGCTGCTCTGGTGCGGTATTTTCGGGTATCGCTCATCGCGCAGGGAGGGGTGGCAATAGTATGAACGCCCTCCGGAAAAGGGGTCATCCCGTTTGGCCATAAGCTGTAACATGAGATCGCCGGGGCGCAGGCCCATACCCAGCAGCATGGCATCGTCGCGGTAGTACGGGTAGGCAAAATCGGCCGGTGTAAGCTGCATCCCCACGGCCAGCTGTATGGCTTCGTGCCCGCGGGAAGTAGCGTGCACGTATTTCGATACATACTTGAAGTTTTCCTCGTACAGTTCCGTCATGGACTTGGCAGTTGCCATGAGGAGAAAGGCTTTTTCAAGCTTTTCTCGGGGAACAGAGGGGGTAATGGCAGCTTTTTTCTTAGTGGTCACGGCGGGCGGTTTTGGTAAAAATGGCAAGGCCCGCAAAAGTAATACAGTTCTTTTCGATTTCCGAACAGATTTGTACAATGCGAAACTGGTTTACTTAACCGCAGATGTTTCGCACAGATGTTACGCAGAATTTTTGCACAGATGTTACGCAGAATCGAATTCAGGTGGACGACCAGACCAGGCCCGGGCGCCGTATGCCCCCCAAACTGATCAGTATTTCATCTGTATCTTCAGAAATTTGTTGTTTTCTGTGTAACATCTGCGCGAAACATCTGCGTAACATCTGTGCGAAACATCTGCGCGAAAAACCGGGTAAATACAAAAAGCGCACCGGTAAATCCTTCTCAGTTAAAGAAAGAATCGTACTGGTTACCACCCCGACCACCTTTGTCGGGTGCATGAAGCGGTGCTTCGAGGTTGACCGGACTGCTGCTGGAGATGAGTTTGCTTTTCTCACCGCCGAGCAGGAAGGAAACACCCTCTTTTTCCCATTTTTCGAGCATGGCCATGCCTTCTTCCTCAAAAACACCGTTCTGCAGGTCAATACTATCCATGAAGTTTCTGGAGACGTCCATAAAGCGCTCCATTTCGCCCACTTTTTGTCCCACATCTTCAGCCATGGCTTCCAGAGCCATGTCGTACATATACTTTTTATCGGAATTGCCGGCGAGTATGTTCATGGCCGAACGTATAGCCGAGTGGCTGGCACGGATGGCTTTGTACTCCTGCTCTTTTACCACCACCTGATCGGAGAGGTCTTCCAGCATGATCTCGGAGTTTTCGTACATTTTGGACAGTACGCGGTACAGAATCTCCATCCGCTTGTACAGGTCCTCAAGTTTCATGTTCGACTCCTGCAACCTGCCGGCCTTGCGGGCCTGCAAAACCATGATGGCATCGCGACCAGTTTCCTTGGCCTTGCTGGCCAGTCCGAGATTGTTCTGAATGTTTTTCTGGTTCTGGCGGATCATCTCGTTGAGCTTGTACATCTGTCCCTTGAGGTTCCCGATCTGCTTGTTCATTTTACCCAGGTTGTCCCGCAGGTCGTCAATGTACGATTTCAGGATTCCGATTGGGTCAATCTGTACAAAAATGCCGGTAATCCAGCGCATGATGGATTTATACATATACCACACCAGATTGCGCATTTTCGGGTCGAGAACTACATAAACCACAGCACCCAGCAGAGCGAGCAATCCGGCCAGATAGAGTGTATTTTCTGCGAGTTTGATGAGAACGGGTAAAATCTGATACAATAAATATCCGCCACCCAGGACGATGGCAGCCATGAATATGCCTCCCGTGACACCCTCGGGACGTTCCCAGAAAGATTTGGTTTTGATAGGCTGAAAATCAGTCATGTTCAGTTGAGTTTTGATGCTGTGATGTGTTGGTTCGTTATTGCAGGTACTGCCTGATTTTGACCGCATCGTTGCTGATCTGTTCGGTCACCGTGGCAAAACTTGCCTCAAAGTTGGCTCTGGTTGTTTCAATTTTCCGGGTGCTTTCGGTAATTTCGGCGGCAATTTCTGCTTTTTTTGCCTGATGTTCCTCGATTTCTCGCGAAAGTCGGGCAATCTGCTCATTTTTTTCCTGAATCAGCTTTTCCAGCGATTGCGCCTCTGCCTCCCGGTTTCCGATCAGGCGCGCCCGCTGCTGTTCATGTGCTTCGTCGAATTTTTGTTTTTCGCCCGACATGACCTGCAGGTAGTGCTGTATTGATTCCAGCAGGCGCGCGGGCGTGACACCCATGGTGGAGGCCGTCCCGAAGGCGGAGCGAAAGACGGTTTGCTCGTCGAGGTTCATACCCGACAAGTTTTTAAGGGCCTGCCTGAATTCCAGGTAGTCGAAACCTTCCTGATTACTGCGCTCAAGAGCAGATGCCAGTGCTTCCAGAAACTTGTCGTCGGGGTTTCCGCTTGCTGCAGGCGCCGGCGTGACCGGGGTGGCAGCGGCGGAAGCCGGGGGAGCAGCCGTCTCTGCCGGTTGTTCGTCAACAATGAAAACAGACCGGACTTTTTTCAGAAAATCGCTCATGTATTTTTATTTAGGTGCATTCATGTAGGCGGACAGACCGCCGTTGTCAGCCTGAATTTGAGAAAGACGGCCCAAAGGTGGTGGTGTACAGACATACACGCGCCGTTTCGTCGGCGAGTGAGACTATTTTAACGACAAAATTAGTAAAAACGCTTCTAGAGTCCAAGCAAATGCCCCATTAGTTGTTGCTTGGTGCGCAGGTACTCGCGGTCGCCGTCGTGGGGAGGAATGATAAGCGGGATGCGGTTGGTGACCCTGACCGGTGAATTGCGGAGTGCCTCCACTTTTTCCGGATTGTTGGTGATCAGCTCAATCTCGCTGATGCCCAGGTCCATCATTATCCTGACAGCGGCGTCGTACTGCCGGGCGTCGGCCTCAAATCCGAGGTGGGTATTGGCGTCCACCGTGTTGAAGCCCAGATCCTGCAAATTATAGGCCTTCAATTTGTTGATAAGTCCAATCCCCCTGCCTTCCTGCCGAAGGTAAATAACCACCCCTCCTTTTTCTGAAACCATGCGCAGGGAGGCCTCCAGTTGGTCGCCGCAATCGCAGCGCCGGGAGCCGAATACATCGCCGGTCATACATTCGGAGTGAATCCTGACAGGTACGGGTGAGGACGGATCGAACCCTTCGGCCACCAGCGCCAGGTGGGGCATCGGGTCGGCGGGACTATCGGCGTAGGCCATCATGATGAAGTGGCCAAGGGAAGAGGGTATAGGGGCTTGAGCCTGTCGGAACATGCAATAATAACAGTCAAAATGGCCCGGTGTTCGGGACAAGTCATTTAATTCGCCTGCAAAAATCGGTATTTTTCCAATTACCTGTAAAACATACCTATTTTTGCTCCTCAAGTTGTTCAACTCATTCGCCCGAACGTGAACTTTTTTACCCAATATCTTCGACGCTGGTACCGGTCCATCCCACGCGATGGCGACCAGATTCTCTGGAAGCAATACCTGCTGAAACTTGCGCTGAAACTGACGGCTTGGTTCTTCGGCCTGTCTATTGGTATTGTTCTGCTCTACTGGATTGTTCCCGTTCCGGCTACGGCCCTGATGTTTCAGCGCTGCTGGGAACAATGGCGCGACCCCGAGCGGGAAGTACGCCTCAAACACGACTGGGTGCCCTACGAGAAGATCAGCAAATATATGCAGCTCGCGGTGGTGTGCTCGGAAGATCAGGAATTCCTGGAGCACGAGGGTTTTGATTTTGAGGCCATCGAGAAAGCCTACAAATACAATCAGAAGCATAAAAGGAAGCGCGGAGCCAGTACGATCAGTCAGCAAACGGCTAAAAACGTATTCCTGTGGCCCAGTCGCTCCTGGATCAGAAAAGGCTTTGAGGTGTATTTTACCTTCGTCATGGAGTTGTTCTGGGACAAAAAGCGCATCATGACGGTGTACCTGAACAGTATCGAATTCGGCGACGGTATTTACGGCTGTGAGGCTGCCGCACAGCATTATTTCGGAAAATCTGCCGAAAAACTGAACAGGAGAGAAGCTGCTCTCCTCGCCGCTGTACTGCCCAATCCGATAATTTACAGAGCCGACAAACCATCCCGGACGGTGCTCGATAAACAGGCATGGATTCTCAATCAGATGCGGATGTGGAAGAATGATATTGACTATGAAGATCCCAATACACCCAGAAAATATAACTGACACGCCGAGATGAGCAAGAAAAACAAACACGTTCAGAATACCGCCGCCCCGACTGCTGCTGTACCCGCAGGCAAACCGGCTTTCAGTTTTTTTATCCACCCGATACTGCCCGCTGCAGTGCTGGTGGCTGTCGTTGCTGCCGTTTACTGGGGATCACTGCAGAATGATTTTGTAGCCTTTGACGACGACAAGTCAATCTGGTACAACCCGCACCTGAAAAATCCGACATTCTCCGGTATTTTCGGGGAACAGCTCGTGGGTATGTATGTACCGGTCACCAGCCTGATGTATGTCCTTATTTACCAGCTTTTTGGTGAAAAAGCCTCGTATTTCCATGTTTTCGGACTGCTCATTCACCTGCTGAATGTATTTATGGTATTCAGGCTCTTCCTGCGTGTGCAACCGCGCGCGTGGGCGGCTTTTTTCATCGCACTGCTTTTTGGCGTTCACCCTATGCTGGTGGAACCGGTCAGCTGGGTGTCGGCTCTGAGTACGCTTATGTTCTCCTGTTTTTATCTGGTTACGCTCCATCTGTTCTGGTCGTTCCTGGAAGAAAAGGGGAGTCGCTACTTCTGGCTGGCGCTTGGTACTTTTATCCTGGCCGGACTGTCGAAATCGGCGGCGGCCACACTGCCTGTCACCCTGGTGGTACTCGACTGGTGGAAAAACGGGCAGCTGAACGGCAGGGTTATCTTTTCAAAATGGCCTTTCTGGCTCGTCAGCGCCGGATTGGTTATATTGACTTTCATTACCAGAACCGCTGAGGGGCACGATATTGGAGGTTCAACCAACGCATTCAACCTGGTTGACCGCCTGTTCATGATCAGCCAGACGGTTTTCTTTTATCCTTTCAAATTACTCGTACCAACGGGATACAGTATTTTCTATCCGTTTGTCAAACAGGACGGTGTGTGGCGGGCCGATTATTATCTCGCACTGCCCGCGCTGGGGCTGCTCGCCTGGTGGGTGATTAAAAACTGGAACAAACACCGCGATATCATTTTTGGCACAGGCATGTATCTCGCTCCGCTGTTCCTGATGTTGCCGGTGGTTTCGGTGGGTACGGCTGAAATGCGCAACGACCGCTATGCCTACCTGCCATGCCTGGGTGTGTTTTTTCTGCTGACCCTCCTGCTGGACAAACTCCGTTCAGACTCCGCGAAATATGCTATTCTCGGGGCTTTGGCCGCCATTTTTGCATGGAATACAACCGCTCAGACCAAAGTTTGGAAGGATGGAACTGCCCTTTTCGGCAATTGCGTTGAAAAGACACCTGAAGCTGCACTTTGTCAGTGTAACCTCGGCTACAGCGAGCTGATTGCCCTTTCATTCGAGAAAAGTGTGGAGCACTATTCCAATGCACTCAACCTTGATCCCACCTACGTGGAAGCCTACAACGGGCGCGGACAAGCGTATATGAACCTGAAAAAAATACCTGAAGCCATCTCGGATTTCACAAAAGCCATAGATGCCGGCATCGTTACGCCAAAACTTTTTGGCAACCGCGGAAAATGTTACGCCCTGCTGAGCCGTTTTGAGGAGGCACTGCCTGATCTGAGCAAAAGTCTGGAACTGGAGCCAAAGTCGGCCGAAATCTGGTATTTCAGGGCATTTTCTTCGGAGAGAACAGGAAAAGTGACTGAGGCGCTCGGCGATTATTCCCGGGCTATCGATCTCAATCCGAATTACGTGGAAGCACTCGTGAATCGCGGATTGCTTTACTATAAAGACAACAACTTCGAACAGGCGATAAAGGACAACACACGCGCGCTGGCGATCGCCGCACCGGGCATAAAACCAATGATTCTGGTGAACCGCGCCAACGCCCTGATGCAGTCAGGACAACTCAACGAAGCCCTCGGTGACCTTAACGAGGCGGTAGCAGTTGACCCAAATTACAAACGGGCATATCAGTCGAGAGCGGCAGTCTACCAGAAACTCGGACAAGATGCCAAAGCAAGAGAGGATCTGGCCCGTTAAATAACCGTTTTTATGAGCAACAAAATCAACCTCGGCGGATTCGTGTTTTCTACCGATCCCGACTTTAAACCGGCGGAAGAGGAAAAGAATACCAGTATGGTGCCACCACAGAAACAAGTCCTCCGCATCTGGCTCGAAAGGGGCAGGGGAGGGAAGGAGTCAACCGTCATCAAAGGCTTTGAGGGTTCCGATGAGGCACTTTCCGAGCTGGCCCGCGTTATCAAAAACAAATGTGCTGCCGGCGGAAGCGCCAAGGACGGTATTATTATCGTACAGGGAGATCACCGCGACAAAGTACTGAAGCTCCTGACCGACGCCGGTTATACCAATGTCAAAAAAGCGGGGGGATAGTCATGCGCACACCTATATTATATGTATTCGCTGCATGCATGGCACTGTTATCGTGCGAACCCGCCCGTCAGGCTACCGTGCCCGGCCACAACAGAGTGACAAAGCCTGTCACCGCACCCGGTACCGTGGATACCATCCGGTGGAAGGAAAATACCGCGCGTCCTGTTATCAAAGACGACACAGCTGATGCCCGGAAAAATATGGGTGATGGTCAAACCTGGCATATCGGTTATCTGCTGCCATTCCTGACTGCCCAGTCGGAGGAGGGCAGTATTCCAGAAAAAAGCAGGTTTGCCCTGCAGTTCTACGCCGGAGCGAAGCTGGCCATGGAAGACCTGTCGGCAGAAGGAAAAATCAGACTGAAGGCCGACGTATGGGACACACAGTCGTCCGACGAAGACTTCAGGACGCTGCTGGAGGGCACCCCGGGTATTCAGAAACCGGTTTTGTATATCGGTCCGGCCCGTACTTCGCAGGTTGAGATCTTTGCCGAATGGGCGAAAAAGAACCGGAAAATAGTCATATCACCCGAAACGCCCTCTTCCGGTCTTACAGAGAACAATCCTGGATTCATCCAGATCAATCCTTCCCTTCAGTCGCACTGCGAAGCCATTACGGCCCATGTACTGGAGAGCAACAGTCCGGAAGCGGTAACCCTTGTATGCAGGCAAAAGGAGCAGGACAGACTGGATTACTTCAGAAACGCCAATACAGGTACCGGGGTATTTCAGGAACTTGTCATACCGGAGGGAGTCTCAAATTTCGACAAGGCCGATCTGAAGAAATACCTGAAGCCAGGACGGATCAACGTATTCATTATGCCTTCGTGGAGCAGTCAGGATTTTGTGATGGCCTTTTTGCGGAAACTCCGTGAAGTGAAGGGAACAAATAAAGTGGAAGTATATGGAATGCCGCAGTGGCAGGGATTCGAGAGTATAGACGGAGAGTACTTTACCTCGCTCCATGTACACATCAGTTCTGCGTTCTGGACAGACCACAGCAGTGAAGCAGTGAAAAAACTGGAAAACCGTTTTTATGAGATGACAGGCACACTGCCTGACGAAGATGCCTTCACCGGATACGATGTTACCCTGTTTGCCGGCAAAATGCTGTTGAGATACGGGCTGTCATTTCCAGAGCGGTTGCAGAAAGAGCGTTACACGGGGGTTCAGGGCAAATTCAGATTTGGCAAAAACACAACCGGTGCTGTCGACAGTGGTGACGGGGCATTTGACTACTGGGAGAACAGGGAAGTAATTATACTGCGGTTCGGGGAGCATGGCTTCAGCCCTGTCGGTACTGATCGCTGACTTCTTCGATGAACGAGAGAATTTCTTCGCGGCCGAGCCTGTACTGACTCGAGGATACGAACCAGGTTGGCAGCGTTTCCCAGTCCTTGCTCAGTTCGTCCATAAACATACCGGTGTGCTTGTCGAGCAGCGCCTTGCTGATACGGTCGGACTTGGTGAAAATGATAGCGAAAGGAATCTGTCGCTCTCCGAGTGCATTGATAAAATCAATATCAATTTCCTTGGGAGGCAGGTTGGAGTCAATAAGCACAAAGGCTACCGCGAGTTGCTGGCGTTTGATCAGATAGTCGTTGATCATCGCGGTAAGATTATCCTTTTCCTTTTTGGAAACGCGGGCGAAGCCATATCCCGGCAAATCAACCAGGTGCCAGTTTTTATTGATCAGAAAGAAATTGAGCAGACGGGTTTTGCCCGGGGTAGAGGAGACTTTCGCGAGTCCGTTTCTGCCGGTTAGCATATTGATGAGCGAGGACTTGCCCACATTGGAACGCCCGATGAAGGCGAATTCGGGCAGTTCGGAGGGAGGGCAGAGTTTTTCCCTGGGGAAAGAACCAACGAAATCGGCGGAAGTGATATTCAAATCTGAGTCTTAAATTTGGTGAAAAGCGGGCAAAGTTAGTTAGAAAAGGGTTAAATTGACGGGGTTAATGCAACCTTTGAAATTAAAAGAAAGAAAATTGCGTTAATATGTCATCAACTCCTGACAAAAGACCGGATTAACACTAAACAACATGAACAATATGAATCGTCAATCAATTTCGTTCAAACCACTTTTTGCAGCAGTCCTGTTTATGCTGGCCTTTCAGAGCGCGCAGGCTCAGTTCATTTCATTCGGACTGAAAGGGGGGCTGAACACCCAGGTAAACAAGCCGGCAGACTTTTCCATTCCGCAGCTGGACACCTTTCTGAACTTCGGGGTTGACAAGCTGAGGATGGGTGCCCAGTTCGGTGCCTATGTCAGAATAGGCAACAAGGTATTCATTCAGCCCGAGTTGTTATTCAACTCCAACCGGACCGACTTCAAGACAGAAGACATCAACTTCAACCAGCTGGTGAGGCAGGAGAAATACCAGTACCTCGACATGCCCTTGCTCGTTGGTTTCAAGATTGGGGGAGTGCGCTTCCAGGGCGGACCGGTAGGTCACATTTTCATCAACTCGAAGAGCGAACTTACCGATCTGGAGGGATATGAGGCCAAGTTCAAGCAGATGACCTGGGGTTACCAGGCCGGATTGAACATCAAGCTGCTCACCCGTCTGTCGCTCGACATCCGGTACGAGGGCAACTTCGACAAGTTTGGCAGCCACATCAACTTTTACGGAAACACCTACCAGTTCAGTACCACCCCGAACAGGCTGATTGTGGGAGTGAATCTGGCGATCAAGAAATAGTCTGAAACTTGTGGGGTTTGCAATCAGGCCGGTGCACTGTACAGTGCACCGGCCTGATTATTTAGTAACTTTCAAACATAAATTAATGCCAAAATTTTGTTAAAATTGTTGGTAATCTTATATTTGCCACTGAATAGGTATGTCAAACAAGGTTTTTTCGCACTAGTGCGTGAAACAATTGACACTTCTTATTTGTAAAGGCCAATTTTAATTTTTTGTTTTTTGGCTTTTTTGAATTAAAGTGGAAATTTTATCGCAATCTGCAAATCATGAAAAGTAACTTTTTATTCAATTCCCGAAGTTGTTTCGGGGGCTCACTGAGTATAATCGCATGCGTGTGCGCGATTGTACTGTTGCAATCTGCAGCTTCGTTTGCTCAGGGAAACAGTGCAAGTGATTTCTCTTCATTTACGGGTAAAGAGTGGAAGCCTTCTGCCGAAGTCCTTTCTATTCTCCAGGACCAGACAGGTATTTCGGATATTTTATTGTCTGACACACAGATAAGCCCTGATGAGAAGGCAGTGCGGCTGCTTCACAAAAGAGTTGCTTCTCTGGTGATTGATGAGATACAGGGTGGAAAAGGAGTTCTCGATGCCCTTGTGAAAGGTTACGAAAAAGTTCAGCCCGAAGTATTAAAGAATCCGGATTTTTCACTAGTGCCCGAGGGTTACCTTGACAATCACATGCTCGTCCTGGCAGAATTACTCTCTGCTGTTCCTGAGCCGGTTCACCCTGACAGTGGAAACTGATTTCAATTTCGACAGAATTCGAATTTCTCTTCAATCGCTTTCAATCTTTCTCATGATAAGTAATTTACATATTTTCAGGTTTCTGACAATCGCTGCCATTCTGGTAACAAATTTGCCACAAAATCTGTGTGCTCAAACGACCATTATTGATCCTGCAGGTGCCGGAGGTTTCGAGCTTGGCGCTGATTTTGCTTCAAATGGCTGGACTGTGGCCAATGGTACAGCCACTGCTCAGTGGAATGTTGGCACAGTTCCAACACTTTTTTCCTCTAAAAGTGGCTATGTTTCAGATAATGGTGGTACTGCTCACTCTTACACACTCGCCACTACAGGAAGTCTGGTGCATTTTTACCGTGATGTTACCTTCCCGGCGGGGGAGTCTCAAATAGCACTTTCATTCAACTGGTATTGTGCGGGTGAGAGTACCTATGACTACATGCAGGTGTCAGTTGGTTCTACCTCTATCGTCCCGACACCGTCCAGTTCGGTTAGCGGTAGCAACCCTCTTACCACTCCGCTCATTCCCGGTACTTCTGTCATCGGGGGATATAATGTACAGGGGACAGTTGTTCAAACGGTTAACACAAACATTCCTGCTTCTTTTGTAGGAAACTGTTCTGCACCGGTTACGCTGAGGCTCTTCTTTACCTGGCGAAATGATGGTTCAGTGTTTAACAATCCTCCGGCGGCTATTGACAACATTTCGCTTGTTTCATCTGCTCCAGCTGCACCGCTTTCGGGAACGTACAGTGTCGGTCCAACAGGTGTTTATTCCACGCTGACTGCGGCGGTTAATGACGTTAACACCAAAGGAGTCACCGGACCGGTCATTCTTGAGCTTCAGGCTGCATATACCGGTGCTGGTGAGGTGTTCCCAATTGTTCTGGCCGGTCAGGGTTCATGCAATCCTCTGTCATCAACCAATACAGCTACCATCCGACCAGAAGCTGGTTCTGGCCCACTTACCATTACGGGTTCCAGTACTACTGCCTTTATAGATATTAATGGAGGCAAGTGGTGGAGAATTGATGGTCGTCCGGGAGGAACAGGAACTTCAAAAAACCTGACGATCCTGAATACAAGCACCTCTGCGTCTTCCCTGCGGTTCATTAACGAAGGGTCAAGCAATATTGTACGTTACTGCAATCTCCGCGGCGTTGCTACGTCAACAGTCAGCGGGGTAGTGCTGTTCAGTACTACATCGGGAAGTAGTGGCAATGACAACAATCTGATTGAATATTGTGATATTTTTGATGGTGCTACTACACCTACTAACGGAATATACAGTTCAGCCACTACTACAACGTCGTCCCATTACAACGACAACAACGTCATCTCAAACAACAACTTCTACAACATATACAGTGCGTCATCCGGATCTAACGGAGTGAATTTGTCTTCCGGCAACTCGGGTTGGAGCATAAGCAATAACAGTTTCTACCAGACAGTTTCCAGAGCTCCAACCGGAGGTACTCATACAGCAGTGCTCTCTTCGAGTTCGCTGAATCAGGGGCTTTCTGTTACAGGTAACTTCATAGGTGGTACTGCTCCAATGACTGGCGGCACACCGCTTACCTACACAGGCGCGGCTATCTTCCGTCTGGTACAGATTACTGTTGGTACAGCCTCTACTTCAACGATTAGCGGAAATACCTTCCAGAACATTTCTGTAACATCTTCCAATACATCTCCTTCTCAGTCCCTTGTTTCACTACTGACCGGACGTATTGATTGCATTAACAATACGATTGGCAATCAGACAGGGGTAAATAATATCGTTTTCAGTCTTTCTGGTTCTGCTGCAAGATTACAGGCAATAGTTGCTGGTACGGGTACCCCCGAACTGACAACAATAAGCGGAAATAATATTGGTTCCATGTCCCTTGTTGTAACAGGAGCCCCTGCAACAGTACCTGCATTCTTTCCAATTTCAGTTCAGGGAACTGCCACTGGACACAACTTTACTGTTTCCAACAACATTATCGGAAGTCCTACAGTAGCCAATAGTATTTCCTCCAATGCGAACAGTACACTTTGCGGAATTATCTCCTTCTCCGGAGCTGCAGGCCAGACATACAACGGCAACACTGTTGCAAATCTGAACAACTCCAGTACCGGTACAGGAGCCAGTGCCTATGGTATAAATCTTCAGGGGTCTGGTACATCTCCTGCTTTTCTTGGGACTTTCACAGCCAATGAGAATACAATTTTCAACATTGGCACGTCCAGTGGTTCGACCACATTTATATCTGCGTTAGGTCTTTCGGCTTCAGGCACAGGTCAGGCAAGCGGTATAAATACTTTCAGCCGAAATACCGTTCACTCCATCTCCAACACCAATACAACAGCAGCAACCATTGCAGCGGGTGTTCTTTTCTCACTTTCTTCTACCACTGTCAACCTGGTAGAGCGAAACTTTATTCATAGTATCTCGCTTGGAACGAGTGGAAGCGGATCTATCATCGGTATTCAGATTAATGCGGGTACTGGTGTATACCGCAACAACATGGTTCGTATGGGTATTGACGCTGCCGGCAATTCTGTTACTGGTAACTATACAGTTTCCGCACTGACAGAGGCGTCTGCTGCTGTTCCTTCCATACTCCACAATAGTTTGTATGTGGGTGGCACTGGTGTAACCGGAACAAGTAATTCTTTTGCATTCCGTTCATTTGCAACATCTACAACAAGCAGAGTTTATCGCAATAACGTTTGCTTTAATGCGCGAAGCAACGGGACTGGCACAGGCAAGCACTATGCTATAACTCTGGCCGGAACTGCAGCTTATCCTGCTGGTACACAGTCAGAGAACAATCTGCTGTTTACTAACGGTACCGGTGGTGTTCTTGGATTGTTTAACAGTGCAGACCAGACTACATTGGCGGCATGGAGATCAGCGACAGGCAACGACTGGGCAAGTGTAAGCGGCGATCCTGTATTTGTGAACCCGGGCGGAAATGCTACTGCTGTGGATTTACATATTCAGACAGGTGTGTCGACTTTCGTTGAAGCGTTGGGGGCTGTTCTGTCTGATGTTCCAACAGATTTCGACGGTCAAACCCGCTCATCCCTCACACCATCAGATATTGGTGCTGATGCCGGTAACTTTGTTCCGGTTACTACCGATGTTTTTGCTCCGTCTATTTCTTACACCAATCTTCCTGCTATCTATTGCGGAACAGGTGACCTCCAGCTCACGGGTGTTATTATCTCGGATTTGTCAGGTGTTCCTACTTCCGGAGCGCTGATTCCTCGTGTTTACTTCAGAAAAGGTGCTGGAACTTGGTCTTCCCAGCCAGGAGCTCTTGTTAGTGGAACAGGCACAAATGGTGTTTGGAATTTCACTATGCCCGCAGCTGATATGGGCGGCCTCATTTCAGGAGATGTTGTCTCATATTATGTAATTGCACAGGATATCGTTGCTCCGACTCCAAATATTGGATCCTATGTCGGTGGCGCCGTTGCCACTGATGTCAATACTGTCACTGGTCATCCTGTAAATGCGTTCACAACATCTGTACGTCCATTCCTCAATGGTGTATACAATGTTGGTTCAGGTGGTTCATATGCTACCCTCACTGCTGCAGCTGCCGATTACAACGTTGGTTGCCTGAGTGGCCCTGTTACGTTCCAGTTGACAGACCTGCTCTACACGGCACCTGCGGAGACATTCCCGATTCAGTTGAATGCGATACAGACTTCGAGTTCAACTAATACACTGACAATCAAGCCCGCAGTTCCCGGGGTGGTTGTGTCTGGTAGTTTGGCAAGCGCTGCATTGCTCAAATTAAATGGTGCTGATTACATTATTATTGACGGAAGTACTTCGGGTGGTACAGACAAGAATCTGACCTTCACTAACAGTGCTACCACAGCTCCTGCTGGTATCTGGATTTCCAGTTTGGGTAATAACGCCGGTGCCACCAACAATACAGTCAGGAACCTTACTGTTAATGTAAACAGTGCTACATCTTCTACAGCCTGCGGAATTGCGGTGTCTGGCTCCACAGTGTTATCTTCGGGCGCCGATAATGACAACAACTCAATTCTGGGCAATGCCATCAACAGCTCCAATATTGGTGTTTATGCCAATGGTTTGGCTGGTGGACTCGCCGACAATCTTGCCGTTTCCGGTAATGATTTCTTGACAAACTCTACGCTTTCACCTGTTTATGGTGTTGAAGTGGCAAACTCAACCGGTATTGAAATTTCCGGGAACTCTTTCGACCTTACCACTACTGCTTCTACAGCACCTGTCGCGATTTCTCTTGAAACAGCGGTTTCTGTTGCCAGTGTAACCCGAAACAACATCAACAAGGTACTTACTACTTCAACAGGTGGTTACGGTGGACGTGGTATTACCGTTGGTACTGGCCTGACAGCCAGTAATATTACTATCGCCAACAACGAAATCAGTGGTGTGAATGGCTCCAACTACTCATCCTTTGGAATTGCCTCTTCAATGGGTATTTCAATTGGTATTATTGGAAACTCATCTACTTTGACTACTGTTGCAGGCGGGGTTAATATTTACCATAACTCGGTAAATATGTACGGCCCTTACAGCTATTCGACCAATTGTATCACTGCTGCTATCTATGCAGGTTCCGGTGCCTCTAATCTGAGATTGGCAAATAACATATTTACCAACTCGATGAACAACACCAACGGAAGTGGCACAGGCTCCAGAAACTACGCTTTTTACAGTGTGGCTGGGTCTGGTGCCTATACCCTCATCAACAATAACGACTATTTTGTTTCAGGAAGTCAGGGCGTACTCGGATTCCTTGGTTTTGATCTTACCTCCCTGGCTCAACTGAAAACAGCTACAGGCCAGGATCTCGCCTCTTATTCGATTGCTCCTAATTTTGTTTCTGATACAGACTTACATTTGGTTGCGGGCACAAATGACTGTCTTGATAACGGTGGTGTGAGTGTCGGTATTACTGTTGATTTTGACGGACAAAGCAGAAGCACCACAACTCCTGATATCGGATCCGACGAGTTCTCTTCCACAACATCATTCGATATCACAGCTACCGAAACATCTGGTACTACCCCCGATGATGCTGTCACCTGTACGGGAGATGCGGTAACACTGGGTATTACTAATGGCAGTGTAATAACATGGAGTACCGGAGAAACAACTCCGAGTATTTCTGTCGCTCCTTTAAGCACAACAACTTACTCTGTAACTATCAGTTTGTCAGGCATTTGCACTAAAGTCTCTGCGATTGAAGTGGATGTAAACGATTTGCCTGTACCTTCCGTCGCAGTAACAGAGACCTCGGGTATTGCCAACAATGATGGTATCACATGTCCCGGCTCTTCAGCCACGCTGACGGCAGCCGGTGGTACGTCATACGTTTGGAACAATGGCGCAGCAACGACGTCTATCACTGTTGCCCCAACTTCCACTACAACGTATACCGTAACGGCCACTGACGCAAATAACTGCTCCAACTCCGCAACAGGTACTGTAACTGTACTTGATCCGCCTGCACTCTCTGTCACCAAGGTGGAACCAACCACTTGCGTATCAACAGATGGCTCTATTGATCTTACAGTATCACCCGCAGGTGCGTACACGTATATCTGGAGCACAGGTGCTACTACAGAAGATATCAATGGACTCGCCTTTGGTGCCTATTTTGTTACTGTTACAAGTACCTCTACCAACTGCTCCGCTTCTCTGGCTGTAGCACTGCTGGGTCCTGGTGGCTGTGGCAACTGCCCGTCCATCCCGACGCTTACAATGACTCCTTCTCCGTCCTGCACTGGTTCTTCTGTCAACATGACAACCAGCGGACTGACGGATATGGGCATCACTTACGGTATCACTTTTGTATCATTCTCTGCACCTGCAGGCAACCCGTATGTGGGTGGAACCGTGCTGGCTACTGTTCCTAACGGTTCTCTGACAGGTAGTGGAACAGCTGCTTCAGCAGACTACACCTTCAATACTGCAGGAAACAACTTTGTTTACGCAATTCTTGATCCAACTCCGACTGATCCGGTTTGCCGTCCGTTTGCTCAGGCAATCCATGTTGTAAACCAGACCCCGACGGCTTCTGTTGCTGTTGCAGAAACTTCTGGCAATACGAATAATGACGGAACTATCTGTGCAACCGCCTCCGCTACGCTCACTGCCTCCGGTGGTGCAACGTATGTGTGGAGCAACGGCGAAAGCACTGCCGCTACAACGGTTTCTCCGGTCGTAACTACTACTTACACCGTTACAGTTACCAGCGCAGCGGGCTGTACTGCTACAGCATCTACCACAATTACTGTCGATCCACTGCCGACTCCGTCAGTGGCTGTCACAGAGACTTCTGGTGTTTCGGGCAATGATGGAATCATTTGCGCGGGTGCTTCTGCTACGCTGACTGCCAGCGGCGGCACTGCTTACCTGTGGAGCAATGGAGCCAATACGGCTTCTATCACAGTTGCGCCGGGTACTACCACTACCTACTCAGTAACGGTAACGAATGCCAACAATTGTTCTTCTTCTACTTCGGTCACTATCACGGTGAACCCGCTGCCAACTCCTGCCATCGCAGTAGCTGAAACCAGCGGAGTAACCAATAACGACGGTATAATCTGTAACGGCGCGTCTGTTGTACTTACTGCCAGCGGCGGCACTTCCTATCTGTGGAGTAATGGTGCCAATACGGCTGCCATCACAGTGGCTCCGGGTGCTACCACTACTTACACAGTTACGGTTACCAATGCCAATAACTGCTCAATCACCGCCAGTCGTGTTATTACGGTGAATCCGCTGCCTAACAGTTTTGCTGTAACAGGTGGTGGTGGCTACTGTCTGGGTACCGACCCGGGTACCAAGGTCGGTCTGAGCGGCTCACAGTCAGGTATCAACTACCAACTGCAACTCAACGGTGTTAATGTTGGTGCACCGCTTGCTGGTACTGGTAACGCACTTGACTTCGGCTTCCAGGCTGGTATAGGCACCTACACAGTCGTTGCGCTGAACGGTGCGACCAACTGCTCCGGTACCATGACCGGCTCTGTATCTGTTTTCTCTTTCAACTGCTCTGTTTCCATCTCTGATCCCTGCGTTTGTCTGAACAATGCCACTTCACTGACAAACGGTCAGTTTGGCGAAAAAATCAAGGTAAATGCACCAGCCAATCAGACCTGGACAGTTTCTGCTATCAACGGTCTTTTCAGCCCGCTGAGTTCACCTCCACCTTCAGCTCCGGCACCGATCGCTATCGGTACGGCACTGGTGAATATCGGTGGAAATATGTTTACCCTCGACGGCCGCCATGTTGATGCTATTGGCTACACCATTTCTGTAACAAACGGAATCGGTACTACGCTCTCAATCAGCAACAGCTGCTCTTACCCGAATCCTTCCATCACTTCGAACCTCGCAGGCCCATTCTGCCTGTCTTCAGGTTCAGTTGCCCTGACAGGCAATCCCGGTGATGCCAACATTGTTTCTCAAGGCTTCACGGTGAACGGCGTTCCGGCTACCACCTTCAATCCTTCTGCTGGTGTTGGTCAGTACACTATTGTTTACACTGTTAATGGTGGTACACCAAAAGCATCCGGACCAAACGATCCGGGTTGCATACAGTCTGTTACCCAGTTTGTACACGTTGTGGCTACACCTTCTGTGCTGAACTGTAATGACCTCGAGACCGTATCTCTGAGCGCCAACTGCAGCTTTATTGTTGGTGCTGATGATGTTCTGGAAGGCACCTACGGCTGCTTCGACGATTATGTTGTGGAGGTTGACCGCACGCTTCCTTACGGCAACGGCCCGTGGGAGTCCGCTACCATGACTGCCGGTGATATCAGCAAGACTTACCAGTACCGCGTTCGTCACCTGATCAGTGGCAACAAGTGCTGGGGTAATATCAAGGTTGAAGACAAGATCGAGCCAACGGTTACCTGCGATCCGATCACGCTCTTCTGTCCGGTGACTACTTACGATCCTGCATTCCTGCGCAACTCGCTTAATATCGCGAATGCATACCCGACAGTAGTTGACTGTGACAACACGACATCAACTTATGTCGACACTTGGCACGATCTGGGATGTGGACAGGGATTCAACGGTGTGGATGACCTGAGTGCTTATGTAGAGCGCAAATGGTCGGTAAAGGATGCTTCCGGCAACGAAACCATTTGTATCCAGTACCTGTACTTCAAGCGCCTGCACCTGCCGGCTCTCACGCTGCCAGCCACCGAGGTTACTGTTGCCTGCACGAGCGGCAACACAGATCCATCTGTAACGGGTGTACCTTCCGTAAATGCCTTTGGTCGCAACTGGCGCCTGTATCCTGATGTAGGCTTCTGCGAACTGCAGTTTGTCTATGTTGATCAGGTTCTTCCTGTATGCGATGGTACCTACAAAATCGTTCGTACCTGGACTGCCCACGACGGATGTGAATTGGCTGGCCCAACCAATCCGGTTTACCACACACAGGTGATTCAGGTAGTTGATAACGCCGGTCCTGCTATGTCTTGCCCGGATAACTATACAGTTTCTGTTGATCAGGGTTCCTGCTGTGCGATTGTTGATATGCCGGACGTTGTAATTGAAGACAATTGCTCACGCATCAACAATATCGGCGGTATGGTTACTACATTCGAGCAATATACTGGTGTACAAACCGGTATGGTTCTGTTCGGTGGTGCTGTAACGGACTTTGGCAACAATAACTACTGGGATCTCGACACACTGGCTGCTTTCGGAGAGTCATCCTGCCTGCCGCTGGGTACACACACAGTAACTTACACTGCTCAGGACGACTGCGGTAACACAAGTACCTGCACGTTCCGCCTGACTGTGGCTGATTATGTGCCACCGGTAGCAGTGTGTGATGAGACTACCACGGTTGCTGTTGGTGTTGACAATCCTTTTGACTGCTACGGTCCCGGCCTGGATGCCTGCAAATTCGGTGGTGTAACTGTTGCTCATGCATATGAGTTCAGCGATGGTTCCTATGATGACTGCAACAGTGTGGAATACACGATTCGTCGCATGGCACCGTACAGCGACTGCATCGAAAGCCTGAACAAACAGGCTGGTGCCGCTCCTTGCGACGGTTTCAATAACCCGACAGAGTACGAAACGGCTACCGGTGAAGCTGCCGATATCAAGTTCTATGGCTGTGAAGTAGGTACTACCCAGACAGTTGTACTGCGTGTATATCAGACTGGTGTGAACGGTAACCGCATGAACGGAGACGACGGTCTTCCGCTCTTCAACGAGTGCATGATACAGGTTGAAGTGCAGGACAAGATCAAGCCTACCTGCGTATCACCGCAGAACTACACGGTTACCTGCGAGCAATTCGATCCGAGCCTGTGGCTGTATGGAAAGGCTACTGTTTCCGACAACGTTTGCCTCGACGAGACTAAAGAATATCTTGGACAGTGCGGTCTGACGCACACAGTAAGCTACACGAACTTCGATACACTTTGCAACAAGGGTACCATCGTGCGCACGTTCCGTGCCTTCGACTGCAACGGTCAGTCAAGCCAGTGCACGCAGCGTATCGTGGTGAACTACGAGCAGGACTACTTCGTACGTTTCCCGGATGACAAAATCGTATCTGTATGCGACGGTACCGGCGACTACGGTGAGCCCACTTTCTATGGCGAAGATTGCGAACTGCTGGGTGTAACTTACGAAGATGAAATCTTCACAGTTGTACCAGATGCTTGCTACAAAATCGAGCGCAACTGGAAGATTATCAACTGGTGCACATACAATCCACAGGGTGGATGCATTAACGTGCCGAACCCGAACCCGAACGCGATCACGAACCACCCGACGAACCTGCCGGGTCCGATCGTATCGCCTGTTCAGAACGCCGGTGATCCATGGAAATCTACCATCGTGAAGA
>CAIYFY010000253.1 GCA_903925535.1 uncultured Bacteroidota bacterium
AATTCGGCGAAGTGGCTCTTGGTCCGCTCGCTCTTCCAGCTTTTGCTCTCGTTTTTGTTATTTACGTATCTGACGGAGACAGTTACTTTAAGCTGGTTCAGCGCAACGACTTCGCCGGGTTTTGGGGCCACGGGAGTGACGGTGAATCCTGTTACTCTGCCCGAGAATTCCACGTCGGGATTGTTGTTCAGCAGCTGGAGTCTGGTTTCCGCCCTGATTTTGTCTTTCAGTCGTTCGGTGAAGTCGAGTGCCAGTGTGGGTGGCGCATTGGGCGCCGAAGTTTCGAATGTCTGTACAAAATAGGTATTGATATCCGGATCAATGGATATCCCCTTGAAGGTATAGCAGCCGGAACACAGCAGCGCCAGTATGAATATGAGTATTCGAAAGCTCATGACACAAAGGTAATGCCCCGGATGAAATTATGGTTACGAATATACAGCCCGGAAGAACTGCTCCAGTTTGCGCGGATCAAGCTGACCGTTTGTTCTCACCCCGCTGCACAAATCGAGCCCGAACGGCTGTACGGTTTCCAGGGCTTCGCGCGCGTTGCCAGCGTGCAGCCCGCCCGCGAGGAACACCGGTACCGGCGAGGCATCCACAATCCGGCGGCTCAGCGCCCAGTTGTGTACTCTGCCTGTACCTCCCAGCTCCTTTACCTGCAGATTCGGATTGCCGCTGTCGAGCAGTAGCGCATCCACGTGCTGTGCTGCCCGCAGTGCTTCGTCTATACTGCTTTCGTCGAGCACATGTATTACCTGTACGAGTTTGACTGGTCCGGCCAGGGCTCTGATGGTCATGTAGTCTCCCGACTGCAGTGCATCCACCATTTGGATGGTGTTCGTATGTACTTTCCGGTAATGCGTTGCGATAGCGTCAGCATCGGTCTCGCTGGTGAGCAGGAAAGAACCCACTGCCGGAGGCACAAACCGCGCAATTTCGCTGATCAGCTCATTGGTAATGATACCCGGACCGCTGGGCATGGGCCCTACAAGCCCAAGTGCATCTGCACCGGCACTGATAGCCATCCGGGCCTCTTCCACGCTGCTGATACAGCAAATTTTTACCCGGGTTCTCATTATTCCCACTCAATGGTAGCCGGTGGTTTGGTCGAGATGTCGTACACCACCCGGTTAATTCCTTTTACTTTGTTGATGATTTCACTGGAAACTTCTGCCAGAAACTCGTGCGGTAAACGACTCCACTCTGCCGTCATGCCATCGGTGGAATTGACGGCGCGCAGCGCGAGCGTGCGCTCGTATGTGCGCTCGTCGCCCATGACTCCCACCGATTGTACCGGCAGCAGGATGGCGCCCGCCTGCCAGACATCGTCGTACAAGCCGTGTTCTTTCAGTTTGTTCACATAAATGGCATCAGCCTCCTGCAGCAATTGTACCTTTTCAGGGGTGATATCGCCCAGTATCCGGATACCCAGTCCCGGACCGGGGAACGGATGTCTGTTCAGTATCTGTCCGGGTACTCCGAGTTCGCGGCCCACCCGGCGTACCTCATCCTTGAACAGGGAACGCAGAGGCTCCACCACTTTGAGCTTCAGTTTGTCGGGCAAACCGCCCACGTTGTGGTGGCTCTTGATGGTAACAGAGGGACCGTGTACGCTCACCGACTCAATCACATCCGGATAAATGGTGCCCTGTCCCAGCCAGTGGCAGTCGGGATGCGCCTTGCTTTCCTCTTCAAAAACATCAATAAATAGTTTCCCGATGATTTTCCGCTTCTGCTCCGGATCGCTTACACCTGCCAGCTCCCCGTAAAAACGGTCTTTTGCATCCACGCCTTCAATATTCAGGCCCATGTCCTTGTACGACTCCAGTACCTGCTCAAATTCTCCCTTGCGCAGCAGTCCGTTGTCCACGAAAAAGCAGAATAACTGTTTCCCGATGGCTTTGTGGAGCAGTGTGGCCGCCACCGTGGAATCAACGCCTCCGGACAGCGCCATAATCACCTTGTCGCTGCCAATCTGGTGGCGCAGGGCTTCTACTGTGTCGGAAACAAAGTGACTGGCCGTCCAGTCGCCTGTGCACCCGCATACATGGTAAACGAAATTTTTCAACAGGGCATATCCTTCCAGACTGTGATAAACCTCCGGATGAAACTGAATACCGTACGCTGGCGTGCTGAACCGGGTGCCTGTTGAACGAAATGCTGCATAGGGGATAGTATCCGAGCTGCCGCACACCTCAAAGCCCTCTGGCAGACGCAGGATGGAGTCCGAGTGGCTCATCCACACCTGCGAGCGGGCACTGATATCCCGGAAGAACGGATCATCCGGTTTGTTGTGGTCGAACATGACTTTGCCGTATTCCCTTTTTTCCGACTGTCCGACTTCGCCACCCCAGAAATCGGCCATCAGCTGAGCGCCGTAGCAAATGCCAAGCATGGGCTTTTTACCGGCAATCTGATTCAGATCGAGGCGAAGGGCATTGGGCCAGCGCACCGAGAACGGACTGCCCGACAGGATGACGCCCATGATGTCGGGGGTGAGCTCGGGCATCTTGTTGTACGGTACAATTTCGCAGTACACGTTCATTTCACGCACGCGACGGGCTATCAGCTGAGTCACCTGCGAACCAAAATCGAGAATGAGTATCTTTTGCATAGAAAACAGGCCGGAAAAGGCTGCGCAAAGGTATGAATTAACAGGTTAAACGGATTGTCGGTGGAGCACTTCGGTACCGCTGCGGTAATTATTTGCGGAAATACTTGTCCGGATACGCGATTAATGGCACTTTTGTCCGATATTGATATGAGACGGTATCCTGTTGTCCGAAAAGGGTTGAAAAGGCCACCTCACAACATATCATCTCCATCACCATTTGTTAATAAAAAAGACCCGTTATTTGTTCGTAAAACATTGTTTTTCAATATTTTTCGAAAATAACGGGCCTTTACCAGTGATCCCGACAGGACTCGAACCTGTGACCATCTGCTTAGAAGGCAGATGCTCTATCCACTGAGCTACGGGACCGGCGGCGCAAAATTACAGGTTTTTTTGGTTGTAAAGTCAAGGTAATGTGGTTTTGTGAAAAGATGGCTGCCGATTTTTTAAAAAACACCCTAAATTTGTTTGAATAACTGATGGAACAAACACCAAACGTACAAATAGAGGAGAGCTGGAAACTGGCGCTCGCCTCAGAATTCGTTTCTCCGTATTTCGCAGATATCAAAAAATTTCTCGTGGAAACGATGAAGGCAGGCCACAAGGTTTACCCGCCCGGTCCGCTGATTTTCAATGCTTTCAACAAGACGCCTTTCGATCAGGTGAAGGTGGTTATTCTGGGTCAGGATCCCT
>CAIYFY010000254.1 GCA_903925535.1 uncultured Bacteroidota bacterium
CAGAAGGAAGCGGATTAACGGTTATGGTTCTGGTGGCCGTGGCAGTACAGCTGTTCGAATTCGTCACCGTAACCGTGTAGGTTGTGGTCGCTGACGGTGTAACATTGAGCGCTGAAGTGGTAGCGCCTGTATTCCAGGAGTAGCTGCCGCCACCGGAGGCAGTCAGTGTCGCGCTTGCGCCCGCGCAGATAATGCCATCATTATTGGTGGCGCCCGAGGTCTCTGTTACTGAAATGGATGCCGACGGAAGCGAGTTGATAGTTACCGTCGCAGAACCAGTCATAGTTGTTGTACAACTGTTGGTTGTACTTGTACCAACGACAGTATAAGTGCCTGCGGCAGTCTGGTTACCGAAAGAAATCGCTGCACCCGTTCCGCTGACAGGGGCGCCCGTGTCAACACCATTCAGGCGAAGTTGATAGTTAACACCAGTCTGCGAACCACTCAATCCAACAGGCACTCCGACTCCACCGCTGCAGTAGGTGCCACCACCAGTTACAGTAAAAGCTGCAGGCGGTGTTGGAGCAACAATTGTGACCGGGTTACCGGAATAAGTAGTAGAACAGGTGGGAGTGGCCTGCAGACGAACCACAATATTGTAACTGCCTGTTGCAAGACTGGAAAAAGTACTGCTTGTCTGCCAGGAGGTACCACCGTTTATACTGTACTCCAGTGTTCCGTTTCCAGTGGCATTTACCACGATGGTCCCGGTTGTTACCGTACATGTCGGCTGGGTGACAGTTGGCGCATTGACCACCGGGGAGACACAGTTAATATCAGTTTCCCACAGGCCGCGTCCGTAGGTAGCTGCGCGGAGTTTTCCTGTACTGTATCTTATTTCCAGTTCGCTGATGATGACGTTGGGAAGACCCGTACCAACAAGTGCCCATGCGTTGGTGATATTATCTCGATAATACACTCCGACATCCATACCAACATAAAGTCCCTCGGGGGATCCGTTCTGATATATTATACAGTTTGCCGGAACGTTTGGCAATGTTCCTGAGATATTTGTCCAGCTGGCTCCCCCGTTGGTTGATTTGTACACCTTGTTTCCGGCTGTATAATTTGACATCGTGGCATAGATGACATTGGCATCGCCGGGACTCACGCACAGGTAGGTCAGACTGCCGGCTCCGGCCGGGATAGTCATAGTGGCCCAGTTGGTTCCTCCGTTAATTGTTCTGTACAATGCAGAACTTCTGCCGGCATAAATAACATTGGCATCAGATGGCGCATCGGCCAGTACTGTCAGGTCAGACGAGGACAGATTGGTTGAAATGGCGGTCCAGGTATTTCCCCGGTCAGTTGTTTTGTACACGTCATTGTAACCAATATACAGCGTCGAAGCACTATTGGATGAAATTATGTAAGGTGTCACCCAGGCCCCGGTACCGTCCTGACCTCCGGGGTCCAGATCCGACCACGAAGCGCCGCCGTTGGAACTTCTGAAAAAATCACCATAGTACAACTCTCCGTACATGAATTGCGCATTGGTATAATCAATGGCACATTCCATACCGTCGCCGCCGATCTCGTCTGTCCAGGTACCATTGGCACTGCGCAGTTTGGTTCCGTTGTCCTGGAGGCCGGCAATAACAGCATTGGTAGTCTGTGACACACCCAAACGATACATCTGACTGATCTGCATTCCGTTTGTATGATGCGTCCAGTTTGTTCCGCCGTTCACAGTTTTGTAAATACCACCGTCATTTCCATCAAAGAGTGTCGTATTGTTTTGCCATTCCATGGCGTGATGGTCAGCGTGTACGGTTTGAACTCCGCCGGCTCCGTTCCAGGTTGCTTTTACAGTCCAGGTCACACCTGCATCCGTGGATTTCCAGACATTCACGCCCCCAACATAGACAGTACTGGCATTCGTTGGATCCACTGCCACCACCAGATCGTACCAGCCTTGTCCGCCGGAATCAGATCCGTCTGAGGCCCAGCCGAGCAGATTGGGCGCGCTGGACTGCAAATCATAACTTGCGCCGCTGTTTGCAGAGCGATAAAAGCCCAGAAAGCCGCTATCGGAATTTTTCGAGCACAGGGCAACCACGGCAGTAGTATCTGCCGGTGAATACCCCAATGCGATACGACCGGAGCCGGAAATAGTCTGTACAAGCGTCCAGTTCAGTCCGTTATTTGTACTCCGGTAGAGGCGACTTCCGGTACATGCATAGAAATTATTGGCTGTTGCTCCAGACTGGGCTTCCACATCATAAAAATTGGCATCCACTACTTTTGTCCACGAAGTGCCAGAGTTTGTAGTTCTGTAGAGGCCGGCGCTGGTAGCAGCGAGTATATGGGCTTCATCATTCGGGTCCATGAGAAGCTTTCTTATCAGTACATAATTGGCCAGCGTAAAAGTCAGTCCGGTAGCAGCCCAGGTAGCACCGCCGTCAGTTGACTTGTAAACTCCGATTGAACGTGTATCAGCTGCATCGCCATCGCCTGTAGCCACGTACATGATATTCGGGTTGGAGGGAGTGACCAGAATACTCGAGACACCCAGTACCGAAAAATTATCATATCCGGTACTCCAGGTGGCACCTCCGTCTGTCGTTTTCCACAAGCCACCGCTTGGAGAACCAACCCAGATGATGCTGGAGTTGGTCGGGTGAAAAGCAATGGCATTGATACGGCCAAGACCGGCATATCCACCGCCAGTCGTACTGGGCCCCATGGCAGTCCAGGCAGCCATGGAGTTTCCCTTGTTCGAGCTTGCACTGAGCATCTGGTTATAATCCTCCAGTCCGGACAACATAGCCTCCGGTGAGGGGAAAGTACCGTCCGGGTTCACGCGATATTCCCAGAAATGTTCCCATCGTTTGAAAACCTTGTAACCTTTGCCTCGTTCAGGCGTTTTTCCTTCCCAGTATTCATTGAATGAACGCTGAATATCGAAGAAATTGGCGCCATCCTCGGTTGGGGCGATCCAGGGCTGGGCAGAGATATCGGGATGAATAAAAAAAGAAGCAATGACGAAGGAAAGAAGGGCAGCGGGAAGAAAATTGATTTTTGACATGCGGCGGGATGTAAAAAGGTGAGGTACCTCTGCAATCGGCGGACAGAGGGGCATGACACCGTGAGCTACCCTAAAGTGGGGCAGACAGGCTATTCCGTTACAAAGTTAAGTACTTCTAATACTTATATTATATTTTTATATCAATTTATCCTGGAACAGCTGTTTTTGCTCGAAGCCGTGCAGGCATGTGTTCAGTTACGGCTGGTAAAAAACGGCCCTGACAGCGCGATAGAGCTGACAGGGCCGTTTACAGAAAAAATACCAGACTACCGTTCTGTAATAATCATTTTCCTGGTTCTTACACCAAACGGTGTTTTCAGTGTATACCAGTAAACTCCGTTATATCCTTTCAATTCAAAAACCTCAGCATTCTCACCAGCGGGGTAATCGCGCTTTAGTACCAGTACAGCCCTGCCGCTCATATCTGAAATCTGCCATTCAGCGGCACAGGGTTCAGGGAGCGTAAATACGACTGATGTACGGTCTGAAAGAGGATTGGGTACATTCTGCTGCAGCGTAAACTCAGACCCGGGCACAGAACTGTCATCCCGGTCAGATACTGTCTCGCGGAGAAGGCTTTGCGTGTTGGAGAATACCCAGAAGGCACCTTTGCCGGATGCATCGGCAGCGCCACCGATCAGCGCTGTTTTACCATCAGCGCTAACAGAAACAGACGCGCCCTGAGATGCCGCACCAACAGCCCCGGTACCTGACAGCTTTCCTCCCATCTGAGCCCAGCTGCTGCCTGTACGCTTGTAAACCCACATGGCACCTTTACTGGTGTTATCACCAAAGCCACCCACGATAGCTGTATTGCCGTCGGCGCTAAGCGAAACCGAGGAACCCTGACGGGAGGC
>CAIYFY010000255.1 GCA_903925535.1 uncultured Bacteroidota bacterium
GCGATGGCAAAAGTGAGCCATCCGGCGGCATTGTTCAATGTTTTGAAGGAGAAGTTCATGTTGTTGTCAGGTATAGAGAAAGCCGCCCCGGAAATGAGGCGACTTCCAAAACTTTTTGCAAAGCTAAAAAACTCCGGCCGTTCGCGCCGGCGAATTAAATGCCGAGTTTTTTCTTGACCAGTGCCGTTACGTCGTCCGACTCTGCAGCAAACAGCATGGCACCCGAACTGGTATCGAATATCATCAGATACTGATTCTCGGTGGCAACAGCTTTTATGGCATCATTAACACGGGTAAGAATAGGCTTAAGCAACTCTTCGCGTTTTACAGCTACCTGTTGCTGAGCATCCTGTTCAAACTTCTGAATGTACTCCTGCTGCTTCTGGAGTTCCTGTTCTTTGGTCTGAGCCTGTACCGGAGTAAGTGTTCCGCTCTGATAAGCCTGCTGATAAACATTTACTGCCTCCTGAAACGATTTTGTAAGCGAATCGTCCTTGGCAGTCAGTTTATCGGCAAATAACTTCAGGTCGTCGTTGGCCTTTTTGGTGTCAGGCAGCATCTCCAGCAGATTGCCAAGGTTCATGTGGCCATACTTCGGAGCATTCTGGGCTGAGAGTGTTGCGGATCCCAGGACAAAAGCAAGCAGGATCAGCATGGTTGTTTTGTTCAACATCAGTGGTGTGTAGTTTCTTAATTTAACAATAGTCGGGAACAAAGGTAACAATTGCCTTGAGTTCGCTGTTCCATTTCATATATTTGACGCAACATCATTTCGTTCAGTGTGCCGGGATGCGTTAAAAAAGGGTTAAGTACAGGTTCTCTGCCCCGACGAACCGGTCTCGAATAACGTTCATTCGGTGTACCTTTGTTTGTGAATAAACTCATCGGCAAGGCAACCGCTCCGGAAAATCTCTAACATTTACAACCGTCCAGTCAAACATGTCATACCATAAACGCCCTGTAATCTGCTTCAAATCCCGGGGTTTACTGCCTCTGCTCACTGTTTTGTCCCTGTTTCTTTCTCTGCGTACTGATGCACAGGACGACGACTCCGGGCTGATCCAGTTCTCGGGAATGGTATTTACTGATGCCGACGGCCGCCTGGCCCCTGTCCCGTATGCCACGATCTCTATTCCCCAGAAACACCGCGGCACTTACTCCGATTACCGCGGTTTTTTCTCTATCGTTGTGGAAAAAGGCGACAAAGTCCGTTTTAACTGTATCGGACTTGAACCGGTAACTATTACTGTTCCGGATACGCTCACGCAGGATCGCTACTCCATCGTACAGTTGATGACACAGGATACGCTTAACCTGCCCGAACTGGTCATCATGCCCTGGCCCTCCAAAGAGCACTTTAAAATTGAATTCCTGAAAATGGATGTTACCCCGGAACTGCAGCGCCGGGCCGCCGAAAATCTGGCCAATGAATATCTGGCTGATGCCCGAAAAAATCCGGATATGGTGCCTTACGGCGGAAGGGAGAGTGCCAATTTTTACCTCCGACAACAGTCACGCGAGTATGTGTATATCGGACAGACCCCGCCCATGAACATATTCAGTCCGCTGGCGTGGGGACAGTTCTTCAAGGCCTGGAAAGACGGAAAATTCAAAAAGAATTAGCAGTTTCAAAAGATGTGGCGCTCGGCATGGTAGCTTGAGCGCACCAGTGGCCCGCTCTCCACATACCTGAATCCGCGACGGATACCTTCTTCCTGATACTGCGCAAACAGATCAGGGTGTATGTATTCCACCACCTCAAGGTGCATTTTCGTAGGCTGGAGATACTGGCCGATGGTGAGAATATCACACCCGTGCGCTACCAGGTCGTCCATGATGCGATAAACCTCTTCCGGCGTTTCTCCCAGGCCCACCATGATTCCCGACTTGGTGCGCTTGCCGTAATCTTTTGTCCGGCGTATCTGCTCGAGGCTGCGCTCGTATTTCGCCTGCGGGCGCACTTTTCTGTACAGACGCTCCACGGTTTCCATGTTGTGGCTCACCACCTCCTGTCCGGGAGAGATCATGCGCTCGAGCGCCTCCCAGTTGGCTTTTGTATCGGGAATCAGGGTCTCGATGGTTGTTTCCGGACAGCGTTCCTTGACGGCCCTGACTGTCTGATGCCATATCTCGGCACCGCGGTCTTTCAGCTCGTCCCTGTTCACAGATGTAATCACAGCGTGCTTCACCTTCATGAGCCATATCGCCTCTGCCACACGCCGGGGCTCATCTTCGTCATATTCATTCGGACGACCCGTTTTTACGGCACAGAAAGAGCACGAGCGGGTGCAGGTATTGCCCAGTATCATAAACGTGGCAGTACCTGCACCCCAGCATTCGCCCATGTTGGGGCAGCTGCCGCTCTGACATATCGTATGAAGCTTGAAATCATCCACAATGCTGCGCACATTCCGGTAGTTCTCGCCCATCGGAAGACGAACTTTGAGCCACTCCGGCCTGCGCGGACGGGATTCTGTGTTTTTTTCTGCTACAGGTAGTTCTATCATGGAACTATAAACAAGGTAAATTCACTGGAGTTTAGACAGCCAGTTGGCAATTTTTGTCATTTCGTCCTTTGGTACGGATGGTTGCGCCGCCATAGGCACGTAACCGGGCCAGTTGGCCGGTTCAGGCTTGGCTACCAGCTGGGCTATGCGCTTGGCCGAATACTTGCGCTTCGATATGTCCGTCCAGGACGGACCAACCAGTTTGCGGTCGAGATTGTGACAGGCACCGCAGCTGTTTTTGTCAAGCAACGCCTTGATGTCTGCCGGCAGACGAGGGTCGTTCCCTCCGACAGTCGTGAAAGAGGCGAGCAGCAGTGCAACCGGAAAGAACAAGAGGTATTTTTTCATTTTCTGGAAAAAAGCAATGTGAAAAATACAGTAAGGGCGCTGCAAAGTTCGTCATGTATGCCCATAAGCGCACGATTTTTTTACTGTTTTAAATTTATTTTATGTCAGGACTTGCATATATGCCCCGAAAACCGCAAATTTTGTATAATCAATATTAATCCGAATACTCAAAACACCACTTCAATGAACCTCCGAGACAAGCCCTTTCTCCGGCTTATTGTTCCCTTTTGCCTGGGTATTTACTGCGGCGAAAACCCGCTTCCCGCCACTTTGCCCCCTGCGATCTGGGTGGCCCCGCTGCTGACGGCCGTATTGCTGGCCTTCACCCGGTATCAGTACCGCTTCCGCTGGGTATTCGGGGCTGTGCTGATGTGCGGTCTGTTCTGCGGCGGATTTTCTCTGTCGGCCTGCTTCAACGACCTCGGACATGCGGACCATTTCAGCAAAAAAAATATCAAAATTACAAGGTTCGTCGCGGAGGTTATCGAGGCACCCTCGTATGGTAGCCGCGTGAAAATCCCGGTACGCATGTTGGTAGCCGGCGACTCCACGGTTTCCGTAACGGGCAATCTGATTCTTTTTCTGGATAAAATGCCGGATTCAGTCATCATCAGATACGGTGATCGTATTGTAGTTACAGGTGAACCGCTCCCGACCGAGCCGCCGAAAAATCCGTGTGCCTTTGATTACGCCCGCTACCTGCATTTCAGAAATATTCATCACCAGTGCTTTACACGCGGAGCAGATGTGA
>CAIYFY010000256.1 GCA_903925535.1 uncultured Bacteroidota bacterium
CGTATGTTTTTCTAACTTTGCCGTCTGAATTTTGTTTGCAATACAAAACAACCATTTATATGAAGAGATCAATTCTCCTGTTGGGTATGCTGGCTGCCTTGTCGGCCGGTGCCCAGGAATCGAGAGGCATCTGCGGTAATACTGCTGCCGATCAGAAGCTCTATGAGCAACGCCTTATTGACAACCTCGCTGCGGTGGAGGCCGGTCATGTTCATGAACGGGATGTTCAGTATGTCCCCGTGTTTTTCCACCTTGTTGGAGATGCCAGTGGTAACGGTCGCGTGCGCGAGATCAAGGTACTGGAGCAGCTTTGTGCACTGAATACGGCTTACGAGCCAATGGGTATCCAGTTCTATCTGAGTCCGCATCCGACGCTTGGTCTTTTCGACAAGACAATCAACAACGCGAATGTTTATTCAAACCAGAATAATACGTTCCTGATGAACACAAAGCGCCATCAGAACGCTATCAACTACTTCATCACCGATGTGGCTTCATCCGGAAATACCGGACCTGGTCTGGTACTGGCCTATTACTCTCCGCTTCAGGACTGGATAGTGAGTCGCCGCGATCAGATCAACGGACTGGCCAACAACAGCACGATACCGCACGAGACGGGCCACTTCTTCAGTCTGATGCACCCGTTCCTCGGCTGGGAGAGCTCCAACGGATTCGGGCCCGGTGCCGCAGGATGGCCTGTTGCGCCTGTTATCGCTCCCGATGGCGTGGCCACCGAGCGCCAGGATGGCACCAACTGTTCAACAGCTGCAGACCGCATCTGCGACACTGGTCCCGACTACAAGTTTGCATTTCTGCAGGCAGGTTGCGGCGCTTACAACGGCGGTGCAAAGGATCCACTGGGTGTCGTGGTTGATCCGCTGGAAAACAATACCATGAGCTACTTCGACGGCTGTTCGTCTTACTCATTCACTCCAATGCAGGCGGCAGCCATGCAGGCCGACCTGAACAGTGCTTCCAGAAACTATCTTGACAACAGTTTCTCTCCTGCATCTGTTTCCTTCACCACACCTACAGATCTGCTGGTTTCACCGGTTTCGGGCAGTACAGTACAGTTTTTCAATGCTGTTCAGCTGGCATGGAACGCGGTTGATGGAGCCACCCATTATCTGGTGGAAGTGGATATCATCCCGACCTTTGCCACTGCCAACGTGAAGACGTTTATCACCACCGCTACTTCGCTGGCACTGAACGATCTGGTTGGCAATGAAACCTACTACTGGCGCGTGAAGCCGTTTAACCAGTACTATACCTGTGCAGTACCTCGTTCGCGCAACTTCAAGACGCCTGCTGCGGCTTCTGCTGTAGCGGATATTGACGGACTTCAGGCCTGGCAGGTTATTCCGAATCCGGTAGAGGCTGGCCACGCAGAGTTGCGGGTAAATACAGCCAACGGCCTGGAAGCCAATGTTTACATTGTTGACATGGCTGGAAAAATGCTGCGCAATCTGAACAATGTTTCATTTGCCCCAGGCTCTGCAACAATAGACTTGCCGGTGGAGGGGCTCACTAGCGGCTTCTATTTCGTAGTCCTCGACGATGGAAAGGGTCGTGATACGCGTAAACTGGTCATCGCTCAGTAAAGCCCTGTCCGGATAAAAAAAAGCCCGGTCGCAAAACGACCGGGCTTTTTTTTATCCGGAAAAAATCAGCTTCCCTTCTCCCTGACATATATTTCCTGATCCTTGTACTTGGAAGGGCACTTCAACAGCATTTCCGAAGCCTGAAAGACATCGCCTGACATTTCACCTGTAAGAACAATGGATTCAGAGCGTTCGAAGTCCTGAGGTTTGGCGGCATGGAGTTCCACTTTTTTCACCTGCCCGGCCTCATCTCGCAACCAGAAAGACAGGAAATCCGGGTTTTTGACCGGATCATAATCAACAGGTTGATCCTTGACCAGTGTGCCAACCAGTTTGACACGGTCGCCGCTCTGGGCAGCCTGGGCGAAATTGGCATAGGTTGTGACATCCTTGCTCGCAGAAATCAGAATAGACACAGCTGCTGCAATTACGATAATGGCAATGATGTGGGTTTTTTTCATAGAGTGTGTATGCAGTGTGTTATCGGGCACTGCATTTTCGCTGCAAAGTTAATGGCAAACCGCACAGAACAGCAATACGAATCTTTGTTAAAGCGTTGGTTTTTTACCTCCTTTCAAAAAACCCTGAATGGCAGTGAGTGTATCCCACTGACCATCGGCTGCGAGTTTTGCCTGGGAGGGCCAGGTGCCCGGATTGTGCATGGCCAGCTGGGGGCCTGCCTTGGCCAAAATTTCACTCAGACGGGCAACCTCAGTTTCTGAAAGTTGCTGATAGGTATAAATACCATACTGGTTGAGCAACATCTGAATTTTGGTTCCAATACCTTCAATAACTGTCAGGTCATCGTGAGCATCGTGAGCCGGAGCTGTGACCGGGATGGGTTCGGAGGCATCCGCAGGAGCTGCAGATACCGAAGAATGGCGATCAGCAGGTATATCCGTGTCTGTATCGTCGTCAGTTTCTTCCAGGAAAACAATTTGTCTGACCTGTTGAGGCTCGTTCTCAAGATGAGGCAACGGCATTTCCTGCATTTCCTCCGTATTTCCGGCCAAATCTGTTGTCGTGGCAGGCATACTTTCTGCTATATCCGACGAAGTTGTGGCGGGTGGCAGAAATGAATCAGCCAGCTCGAGGTGAATTGATTCGGGGCCGGAGGCGGGCGGAAGTGCACCGGACAGAGCCAGTTCTGTATCCAGCCTTCTTTTTTCGGTGTACAAGTCGGCCAGTTTGTTCTCCAGACTCTGTCGTTCCTGATCCAGCATTGTATTCTCCCTGGTCAGTATGGCATTTTTTTCGGTCAGCGCAGCGCATTCGGCATCGGAAGCTGCCATTTTTTCACGGACACTCCTGATTTCCTCGCGCAGTGCGTTGGCGGTGGCCAGATTGCTCTGATTATCCAGATCTTTCTGGTCAGTCTGGAATTTGTATCGAGCCCAGATTGCCCAGCCGAGCCAAACCCCTATCGCAAAGGAACCGAGCAACATGGCCAGAATTTCGAGTGCATGCTGTGCGAAGGCACCGTTGGCGAAGTCGAATAAAAAAAACTGATTCATAAAACGATTATCCTGCGGTTTGATGCGGAATTACCACTATTTTTTGATGACTACCTCGACACGTCTGTTCTGGAATCGGCCGTAGGGAGTGTCATTGCTGGCGCGTGGCATATCTTCACCCTCCGATGTGCAGGTAATTTTGGAAGCCGGAACTCCCTTGCTTTTGAGAATATCGCGCACGTTGAGCGCGCGCTCCATTCCCACTTCGTAATTGGCTTCTGCGCTTCCGACGAAATCAGTATGGCCGGTTACTGTAATTTTTCCGCCCGTTTTTTTCCACTGTCTGGCCAGTTCGCTTAAATCTTCGTCAGTAGCCGTTCGGAGCAACTTTTCAGTGTATTGCTGCGGAAAGCATATAGTCAGCATGTTTTTTCCTTTTTCCACCGAAACCTTTCGGGTACTTTTACCGGTAACAGTTTTAGGCCCGGAAACCAGGCGGGTACCACCTTTTGCTGTCAGCCCGGAACTTTCAGCTACAGGTTCAGCTGCCGGAGCAGAGCGCTGCTTAGCCGCTACTTTTACAGGTTTTTTCTTCGGTTTATCACTATTGTTGTCTTTTTTAACCGATTTTGATGCAGTTTTGACAACTTCAGGCTTTTTTTCAACTTTGTTCTGTACAGGTTTTTCAGGTGCCCGGGGAGCGGGTTCTGATGCTATGGCCAAGGGCTGGCTGACGGGGGCGTCAATCGTGTTTGCGACTTTTTCGAAGCGTGAATCCTCGTAACAGGATTGTTGAATTTCGCAGACATACCACTTGGTGCAGAGGACAATCCAGGCGGTGAACACACCAAAAATGAGTAATTTCAGGTTCATGTCAGTTGCTTTTATTATCAATCAAAGTGCAATGTTAGGTACTGATATCCAG
>CAIYFY010000257.1 GCA_903925535.1 uncultured Bacteroidota bacterium
AATCTGTGGCATTTACCATGGCCCGGCAGAGAGAAACAGGAATGTTCAATGTACAGGTTTTTCCGGCAACATTCAGAGCGAAGCTGGCCGTGCCACTTCCATCCGGTGTTCCGGCAATTGAGTATATCAGACGGCCCGAACCTGTAGCGAAATTGCCCGGTATCAGGGTGGCCGTCAGGCCCGTAACACCTGTGGATGTCACTGTCTGGCCGGAGTGAGCACTGCCATCGCCTCCAGTATAAGGTACACTGGCCGATACACCTGAAGCGATATAGCCAGGCGACAAACTGCCCGTTAAGCTGGTATTCCCGCAGTCGAGCGCGGAAATATTTTCGGCAATACAACGAACAGAATAGCCCTCGCGACGATAATCACCAAAAAAAGAGTTTGGGTTATTACTTTTTAATACCATTAACCGTGAATAACCATCGGAATTATCTTTTGTACTACTCCAGTACCCGGCCCTTTCACCTCTGTTTCTCAAGGATCCATCAGCCTCATTTCTGCTGCCAGCAGCCGGAAGCATCAAATCGTCTCCGAATTTCACACCTGAACTATAGTTTGTTGCACCATTGTTGAATGAACCGATATTGATTCTGGTGTTATTCTGAAACATGTCGTACCACTGTGTATCAGTTGGCACCCGATACCCTGCCGGACAAGGGTCGTTGACTGTTTTGGAAGCATCAGACCAGGAACCATCCGGAGCATTGATCGTATTCCAGCCGCTTACAACACCATCATTGGTATCGCTGGCACCGGGTCCGGTGGGCCCGGCGACAGCCTCCGACAGACGGCCCCATTGCCAGTAACCTCCGTTGATCTCCCAGCCCGGGGTGAAAGGATCGGCACTGGTGTTCGCAGCGCCGAGGTTGTAGCACAGGAATTCCTTGTAGTCGGTAGCGTTTATTTTGGCGCGACAAGAGGTTACTGGTATATTCAGTGTACAAATCTGTCCGCCCACACTCAGGGCAAAGCTGGCAGTACCACTTCCAACCGGGGTACCTGTGATAGAATACACCAGCGCGCCTGAACCGGTGGCAAAGCTACCCGGCGCCAGGGTGGCCGTCAGGCCCGTAACACCCGTGGATGTCACCGTCTGGCCGGCGTGTACGCTGCCGTCGCCTACGGTATAAGGCACACTGGCCGATACACCAGAAGCGGCATAGCCCGACTTCAGAGAACCCGATATAACAGTATTAACACAATCGAGATTCGTAATATCCTCAGCTATACAACGAACGGAGTAACCATTATTGCGGTAATTATCGGACACGCTGACACTGGCAAAATTATCTATTCGCAAACGCCACGATTCGATGTTTGTCCGTTCTGTTGTACTCCAGTAGTTACCAGAATATCCTCTGCCTTGCAATGAATTGGCACCTCTGCTACCGGCTGCGGGTAGCATCAGTTCGCTTCCAATTGCCTTGCCAGCACCATAATTAGTGGGTTGAGACCAGCCCGTGCCCCATGTTCCCGATGTGACAATCGTATTATTGGCCAACACAGCATCCCACTGTGCTTTGGTCGGCACCCGAAACCCTGCCGGACAAGGATCATTGGCTGTCTTTCGATCATCTGCCCACGCGTCATTCGGTGCATTGGTAATATCCCAACCGCTCACCGGACCACTATTTGTTTCTGCTGCTCCGGGACCAGTCGGTCCGGGACCTGCCTGTGCCGCGCGGCCCCACTGCCAGTAGCCGCCATTGATCTCCCAGCTCGGAGTAAACGGATCGGCACTGGTGTTCGCTGCGCCGAGGTTGTAGCACAGGAATTCCTTGTAGTCGGTAGCGTTTATTTTGGCGCGACAGGATGATACAGGTACATTCAGCGTACAAATCTGTCCGCCCACACTCAGGGCAAAACTGGCAGTGCCGCCGCCGGAAGGTGTGCCGGTAATGGAATACACCAGATTTCCCGAGCCTGTGGCAAAATTGCCCGGCGCCAGGGTGGCCGTCAGGCCCGTAACACCCGTGGATGTCACCGTCTGGCCGGGGTGTGCGCTGCCATCGCCTCCGGTGTAAGGCACCGTGGCCGATACGCCTGAGGCGGCAAAGCCCGGCGACAAACTGCCCGTTACGCTGGCATTACTGCAATCGAGCGCGTTGAGACCCTCGGCAATACAGCGTACAGCGCTACCCTGACTGCGAACAGTATTAAAGGTACCAGTTAATCCAGTACCAAAACCAAGGTGCCATGCCCGATCGGTTACCGTCGTGCTGCTCCAGTAGTTTGCTGAGGAACCGCGGTTAACCAACTCACCATTTGTGGAGCCGCGACGACCAGTCACAGGAAGCATAAGCTGATTCCCAAACATTCTGCCCCCTGAATAATTGGTATATGAAGTGCTGAAACTACCAATATTTAACATGGTATTATTGGCTAAAACACCGTCCCATTGTTCTTTGGACGGCACCCTGTATCCCGTCGGACAAGGGTCATTAGCCGTTTTCGAGACGTCAGTCCAGGACCCGTCCGGCGCATAGGTAGTATTCCATCCTGTTAAAGGCCCCCTGTTGGCTTCACCGATTGTCAGGCCAGTCGGTCCGGAGGCAGCCTCTTCTGCGCGGCCCCACTGCCAGTAACCACCGTTAATCTCCCAACTCGGCGTGAACGGATCAGCCATGGTATTGGCGGATCCAAGATTATGACACAGGAAGTTTCTGTAATCTGTGGCATTTACCATGGCCCGGCAGAGAGAAACAGGAATGTTCAATGTACAGGTTTTTCCGGCAACATTCAGAGCGAAGCTGGCCGTGCCACTTCCATCCGGTGTTCCGGCAATTGAGTATATCAGACGGCCCGAAC
>CAIYFY010000258.1 GCA_903925535.1 uncultured Bacteroidota bacterium
GATATTTGTCCTGATTGCATGGAGCTGATCCAGGCACAGCTTTCGATGCCGGAGATCCATCATGCATTATCCATTATGGAGTCGCTGCGTATCAAGATGTTGTTTTCGCAACATTTCAAGCAGAGCAGTCCCCCCAGTCGCGTGGAGATCCGCCGCAACGGAAAGATCCATCTCACGGATTACGGGCAAATTGAGATCAGGATGCCTACGCTTGAGAAGGCTGTCTATCTCCTGTTCCTTAAACATCCGGAAGGATTGTACATCACGGAGTTGAGCGAGCATCGGGCGGAATTGATCTCGATCTACGCTCATCTTTCGATGCGTGGCGGTATGCGTGAGATCGTCGATCGTATTGACAACATCACGAAGCAAATACGGGAAGTGGAGGATGCCACCAATATATTGAGGGATAAGTTGAGTGTGATCATCAGCCGCATCAAGAAATCGTTTGTAGATGCGATCGGTCACAGTCTGGCATCGCATTATTTTATTCAGGGTGAGCAAACTGAAAAAAGGAATATAAAACTCGACAGATCCCTGGTTGACTGGAAGTTTCAGGTATCTTCTCAATGATGCATTCAAATCCAGTCTCATTAAATAAATATAAATAAGCTGATCATGTTCAACACCCTGAAAGCATTTTTTGTGCTTTTTATTTTTGCTATTGGATCATTGACCGCTTGTAAAGAAGCGCAGCGTTATAGTCCGGACGGTCATATTTCGTTGAGGCTTTCTGAGCCGAACGTTTCGGTACCGGAGATGTTGGAAGTTATTAAAAAAGCGGATCCTTCCAAGTTATGCCTTTTTATAGTGGGCGATACAGCAAAGGGTGATGAGTTCATTTTTTCCATTGCCAGATTGGGTCCGGCAGATTCCATGACGACCCGAGAGGCTTTTGATGGATATGTCAGGCCAGTGTTGCCTCCCATGACGGTGTTAGTGAGTGCGGACGTTTATGAAAAGGGGGGCAAGGTTTTCTATCGAAAGCTGACAGAATCGGATCATATGGAACGTAAGGTTCGGAGTACGATGTTCTACGTGATGGAAAATGGCCGGTCGAATGTGATGTATGAGTTGAAGGCGACGAGTCATGTGCATAAGGCTGAGATCGTGCTGGAGAAGATGGAGGAGATGGCGGGGTCGGTGGAGTTTTGAAAAATTAGTTGATTGTTTTACCGTTCCGAAAAGTTGCAGGTCTGTGGATATTATCGACATTAACTTCATCAATTGAAGAAGTAAAGTCAATCGAACCGGATTCGTTCGATCAAATCCAGGAAATATTCATTAGTCCAGATTGAAATTTTATTTTCATCGGCAATAAAGGAAATGTTCAATTAAGTGTGTCAGGGGTTAAGAATCGGTTTTGATAATAACTTGTCAGCTCTAGTCTGATTGACGACCAAGCGAAGATGGTTCCATTCCATCTGGTTTGCGCATTCATCGTTGCAAGATAGATTTGTTTTATGATGGCATCTTCGGATGTGAAAGCTCCTTTGGTTTTAGTCACTTTCCGGACCATCCTGTGGTAGCTTTCAATAGGATTGGTCGTGTAGATCAACCGTCTCATGGCTGGCGGATACCGAAAGAATTGGACCAGACGATCCCAATTGCGATGCCAGCTCTTAAAGATCACGTCATACTTATCACCCCATTTTTGCTGGGCTTCAGCCAGGTAATGAGCGGCCATTTCCTCGTTGAGGGCCTTGTAGATTTTCTTTAGATCCTGTACCATTGGTTTGACGTCCTTTTCTGCCATATACTTGACTGCATTACGCATCTGGTGTACCAGGCATAGTTGTACGTCGGTTTGCGGAAATAGATCTTCGATGGCTTCTGCAAACCCTTTCAGATTATCGATGCAGGCGATAAAAATATCCTCTACACCTCTCATTTTCAGTTCATTAAGAACCTTACGCCAAAAAGTGCTTGACTCGTTATCACCAAAATA
>CAIYFY010000259.1 GCA_903925535.1 uncultured Bacteroidota bacterium
ATAACGACAAAAAAGGCGAAATAACCGACGCCGAAGTCATTATCTACTTCGAGGAGTCGGAAACCATGCGCCTGAAGGGGAACGCACACTTCCGCGACAGCACCCGCGATATCCGCGGTGAAGATATCAGCTATGACAGCAGGAACAAGAATTATCAGCTCTCGGGCCGGGGCCGCGTGGTGGACGGCGATAATATTATTGATGCCGACTCTATCTACTACAACGATGCCCTCGGAAACGGGCTGGCTGTGGGACGGGTAGAATGGGTGGATACGGCAGGAGAGTTCTCTGTACTTACACACCGGATGGTTTACAATAAAAAGTCCGACTACCTGTACGCACAAGGCAGTTATGAGGATGGAGAGTCGGGCCGCCCGCTGATGAAATCGGTGGTGGACGGAGACACCCTGTATATGAGTGCCGAAAGACTTACTTCGTACAAGCCGGATTCAATCGGCGATGAGCGCCGTTTGCTCGCCTACCGGGATGTACGGGTGTTCAAGAGTGACCTGCAGGCATCTTCCGACTCGCTTTCATTCAGCACCCGCGACTCTGTTTTCTGGTTCTATAAAATTGACCAGACACCGGTTATCTGGTCAGACACTTCGCAGTTTTCCGGAGATACCATCGGGATGCTGCTGAAAAACAAAAAGATGGACCGGATTTGGCTGCGCCAGAATTCACTGGTCATCAATTCAGAAGACGAAATTCTCTTTAACCAGATCAAGGGGAAACACACCACTGCCTATTTCAGAGAGAACGAGGTGCGCGACATGTATGTGGAAGGCAACGGACAGGCAGTCTATTATGCACTTGACGACAAGGGCGCCTACATCGGTCTGTATGAAACCACCTGTTCGGAAATGCGCCTGTCGTTCGGCAACAACAAGGTAGAACATGTGAGATTCTATGTGGAACCAACCGGAAAGTTCATTCCCATGCGAAAGGCCGGTAAAGAGACCAAAAAACTGGAGGGCTTCTTCTGGGAAACCAAAAGAAGACCCCGCAGTTTATCTGATTTATAGCTTTTAAAGTACTTCCACCCATTTACCGGGCACACTCGCACGAATCCGGTTGTCGTACATGGCTGCGCAGGAAACCGGCGCCAGATAATACCTGCCGGCGTATGCCGCATTGAGCAGTACCCTGTAAACTTTAGGACGCTGATTATCCGGATCAGCCCCGCGGAACGGCATGTCAAAATAGGTCATTACACGATCGTCACGTATATCCTGATATTCCGGGGTGGAGGTACCCGCGCCCGATTCTCCCGTCGCATTCATCCTGGTATTGATTATTTCCCAGCCGGACGGGAATACCTGCGTCAGCGCCAGCTCATTGAAATCGAAGAGCAAATCAGCAGATCGCTTCACCGTTACTTCAGCAACAAAGTCAGTCCCTTGCGCAATCTTCGACGGATCAATGTCTGCTCCGGCGAGATTGGTATAGCGTACGTTCAGTGCGATATTGGCCGACTCTGTCTGGCTGCTTCCCGTTGCTGTGCGGCCACTGTACACCGTACGCACATACAACCGCTTCCCGGAGGTATTTCTGACCGTCACGGCTCCCGACTCGCCGGTAATATTGTAAACATAGTAAGGTGTGCCGGCGGAAACCGGGATATCGCGTGCGCCTGCCTTCAGGGTAAACACCGGTTTCTCTCCGAAGGTGCCCCCCCTGATAAATCTGGCCAGCGCCCTCAGACTGGTAGCTACCTCCTGGGTTGAATACCAGGCCGACATATTTCCGACCATGGAAGCCACCTGTACAGCCACTTCAGCGCCTCGCTGGTTGTCGCCGGTTACCGCCAGCGTCTCCAGTCTGAGTGCCAGATCACGAAGAGAAGAGCCGTAAGTTTCGCCCCACCAGTCGTAATTGAAAACTCTTGAAGACCTGTCGTTCAGCAAATCCTTTGCAGCTTCCGTCCTGCCGGTGAGTGCATAGGCGGCAGCAAGCAGGTTCGCAGAAGTCTGGTATTTATTCCGGCTTTCCTTCAGTCTGTTCATACCGGGCACGTCGGGCTTCTGAGCGAGTGCGAGCGTATACAATCTGTAGGCCTGAGCGAGTTCCACATCGTGCAGACTGCTTTCATTTCTGATATTGTTATGAACAGGTTCCCAGAGCCTTGACGTTTTAGTCTGGTAATCAAGCCATTTTGAGAGAAGCTGATCTGGAACAGTATAACCTCTGGATCTGGCCTCAAGCAGGAAGTGGCCGGCGTAGGTACCCGCCCAGTCGGCAGGCTGAGTTCCGCCGGGCCAGTAGGAAAATGCGCCCGAGGGGAGCTGAAACGACTGTAATCGCGATATGGCAGCCCTGATATTCCGCTCGGCATCCTGCTTCTGCTTGTCGGTAAGGGGTGCAATGATATCCACATACAGCTGAGGGAAGGCTGCGGAAGTTACCTGTTCCACGCACCCGTGCGGATATGTAATGAGATAGTCAAGCTGTCTGGACAAATTAACCGGCGGCACACTGCTGACTTCAAGATTTACACTGCCGATATCAGTCAGATCTGCCGGCGCAGCCGGTTTGGTCCAGGTTTTGCCAGGTTCAATAATATCTTCTGAAATACGGGTGACAGCAGGATTGGGGTTTCTGATTTCCACCTCAATATCGGTGGTAGCCGACTCCCCGCCGCCTTCAGCAGATACATTAAAACGTGCCCTGCCCGTTTTCTGACCTACTTTCAGATTAAAAAACGCCATTTTATTGCCCGGCTCACTGAATGTCAGGTTGGTGAATCCCGCGCCCTCCACATTCACCAGACCGGATTTCTCTCTCACGGAAATAGTGGCACTCTGTACATTTTTTTCCATGGCGAATACATCCACCGGCAGGCGCAATGTCTCACCGGGACCAAGTACACGCGGAAGTGTGGGGAGAATCATGAGCGGTTTTTTCACAGGTACCGTTTTCTCGGCACTGCCGTGAGCACCGGAGACGCCTGTTCTGGCAGGATTGCACAATACGGCCATTACCCGCACCGAACCCACGTAATTGTCAATTTTAACCCGGTGGCGTGCTACCTCCCCCTTGCCCAGACGGAATGGCCCCAGGTGAATCACGGTAGGCTTGAAGCGGTTTACTGAAGCAGGCTTGGCCTTGACATTGACACCGTCACCTCCAATAGCGAGAATCCGGTCCAGTTCGATGGCATAGGCGCCGAGCACAAAATCATATATATCCCATGTTTTAACACCGAGTGCCTCCCGTGCATTGAAGGCCTCCCAGGGATCAGGTGTTTTGAATCGGGTGAGATCAAGCAACCCTTCATCAACAATATCAATGGTATAGGTACAGTCCTTGCTGCCCAGTTCCCTGAGCGAGACATTGAAATACTCACCCGGCCTGACTGTTTCCGGCATGTCAATCTGTGCCTGAAGTCGTGATGACTGATCCTCTATCTGTACAGGTATCACACCGTACATACGTATTGGCAGGTCATTGACAGTCTGGGCGTGCGGTTGTAACAGGCTGACATGGGCATACACCGCAGGCGCCATGGAGGCATCGGCCTTGAAGCTGATGAGGTTATCTCCTGCTTTTGCCTCGTACCAGATATGCTTTGCCACCCTGCTGCCCGTTTCAAGTGTGAGCAAGATACGCCCCTGTTCACTGGCGGGCACCTTCAGGGTGACTGTTTCACCCGGACTGTATTTTTCCCTGTCGGCAGTGAAGGGGAGCATGGCTGCTGCGTTTCTGCTCGACATGTCATATTGATCGTCGGGGTATCCGGTCCAGAAAAAATCGCCACCGGCATGTTTCCCTTTGGTATCGGTAACCCGCACCAGATACCTGCCCCAGCCGGCTGGCCGGACCTTCCATGTTGCCTGCCCCCGACTGTTTGTAACGAGCTGAGTCTGGGCAATGGCATTGTTCATCTCGCCGTAGTTGAAGTTGCCCACCCCGCTGTAATCATTTTCGTCCCACCACCAGCGCCAGTCAACACGATAAAGCGCTACAGACACAGACTGACCAGCCAGCGGATTGCCGTTTTTATCAACCATGGCAACAGTAACATCTCCACCCTTTTCGTCGAACACCTTTGAACCCCAGCGGTTGGCAGGGATAAACACACCCACGTAACGGTCGTAGGGGGAGATTTCCACATTGAAGTTATCCGTGCTGAAATCTCCGCCCTGTTCGAAGGCCCGGACCTTGAAGTTGGCGGTCAGTTTACCCGGCGACTCATTCATCTGTCCGATTTTGAGAGGAATTTTGGCCATCCCGTTCTGATCAACGGTACCGTCGAACAACACCTCGGGCTCCGAAGAAAAATAGCGGGAAGGATCGTCGAAAGAAAAATCCCTGTAGCGGGCAAATTCAGTTTTTCTCACATTGACCGACATTTCAACCCTGGCCTTCAGGTCTTTGGCCACTGCACCGTGCAGCCAGTTCACCCGGAGGGCGCCCTGCAGACGGTCATCATCATCATCTGTGGCAAAATCACCCGGAGTCAGCACCGTTTTTCCAAAATCAAGATCCAGCTTCAGGCGATTGGGCTTCACGGTTTCGATTTTGAGTGCCCTGGAAAAAGTAGCCCCTCCAACCATTACTTTACACATCCAGTTACCTGTGGGAGCATCGGTACCGGTGGCGAAATAGAACGGGAAAACCCCGTTTACACCCTCCGTCAGCGTACGGCGGAACTGCATGGCTCCGCGGCTGTCAGACACCTCCATGGTCACCGGGTGACCGACAGGCAGACGACCGGACTTATCCTCGAGTACAAAGTTGAGGAACAGCGAATCGCCCGGGCGCCACACTCCGCGTTCGCCATATATATAGCCCCTCAGTCCGCGCTGGGGTTCCACTCCTGCCACATCGAAACGACTCAGCGACAGTGCGCCTCCATCCGCCATCCGCAGGTATCCCCTGTTGGTTCCATCACTGGCTACCGCCAGAAACGGACGTGTGGCGAGACCCTCCAGCATGACAGTTCCATCCTCACCTGTTCTGGACTTCAGGATAGTTTGCAACTGATAATCAAGCAGTTCTATATCAATATTACTGATTGGGCGGGTTGTATGCAGATCGTTGACGGCCAGAAACAATGAGCCATCGCGACCGAGCTTACCGGTGAGACCAATATTGCTCACGAACACATTGCGGCGGGCGAAGTGTTCGGAGTTGTAATACTCCAGGGCACAGGGTTCGCTTTGTCTGCCCCAGTCATAGGCAGCGGGATTATCTTCATCATCGTCGGCCCACCACCACGGATCGTCGTCAGCCCAATAAATACCGCGATCACCACCCATGATACTTCTCTTTACACCGTAGTCGTCGGTCTGTTCCCGTTCAAAGGCCGGCACCGATTGCCCGGCTCCTCCACAGGAAGTATATTCGCGGCGGAAGGCTATCCTGACCTGATAAATGGCACCCGGGTCTTTCCGGATCATTTCTCCTAGATCGAACGCATATCGCTGCCACACACTTTTGCTGGCGTTGGGGTTCAGAGCCACCAGATCAATTTTCTTTTGAAGAACAATTTTGCCAACGCGCTCCAGTTCCTGACTGCCTTCCAGGTCGTTGACCTGCAAAAATTGCAGTATGTTTGAGTTGTAAATCTTGAAGACCTCCACATCCACGGCGTTCAGCCCGACAGCTTCGAAGGGAAAAAGTACAGAGCCATTCTCTTGCGAAGGAATAATGGAGCCCCTGCCCACCAGCCGTACTTCCGGACTGAGGTCCTGAAAGTTCAGGGTCGCCGTATAACCAGCGGTCAGATTTTTTCCCGCCACGTTGCGTACTGCCACATCAATGGTCAGGGTCTGCTCGCCGACAATGCGCTGGGCAGGATAAATACGGACAAAGTTGCCATTTACGACAAACCTGAGATCCCCGCTGTACTCACTCAACCGGACAAGCCCGTTCAAATCCTGGCCGGGAGAAACAGGATCGCTGAAATTAACAAGGATATATTGCTCCTCCAGCTGCACCACCGCCGCCGACAGAACAGCAAATTCGTCCTGGGGAGCCACAACCTGTGTGTCATCGAAAGTCTGGCCGGACCCCAGTGGCTCTCCATTCCAGGAAAGCTGTACCTCCGACCGGTTAGTCGAACGTTCGACACCCTCAACCGTCCAGGCGTATGTCCTGTTATCTTCACCCGGCGTCCAGTTTACCTGCAGTGCTCTGCCTGACTGACGCGCCAGCAGCATTTTTTCCACCCTGACGGCATCGCATGGTTCGTTGACATGCACGACCCCTGTTACCCTTTGAAGCGCCGGATCATCGGGCTCACTGTTAATTCCTTCCCGCTGAACACGGAAGGACAGTTCCCTGACCCTGAAGTCGTATTCGAAAGTTTCGGCATAACCGGGCACGTCGGGATAAATTTCGTCGAGTGAAAGCCGGGCAGTAAATTTTTTCCCGACCGGGAGCGCCTGTTCGGGCTTGAACAAAATAGTGCGGTCATCCTCCCAGACAGCACTCCCCTTCAGGGCAGGGGAAATACTGAATACCCGTTCCGGCACCTGCTGACCAGTCTGAGCCTTGCTGACGGCCGGATTTACGAATCTGACACGGAGTGGTTCCGAATTATTGACAGCCCCGCCGGAGTATGCATAAACGAAGCGGGCAACAGTTTCATAATAGCGCTCGTCCTTTACAATCTGGCGACTTTGATACCAGAAAACAAGGGCAAAGAGGGCAATAAACGAGATAAACAGGGAAGAAAGGTGTTTTTTCATTTCAGTGGTTTTTAATCTGTGAATACGCCGACGGACTTGTCCATTTTGCCGGACTTAAAAGTACCATTAATGAACGAAAAAAATTGTTAAATATTTGCGTGCAACAATGAGCCACAAATTCGCGTTTTAAATGAGTTAATCGTTGATTTGAAGCTCTGTGTCGTTTCCGGAGCCTCTGATTGAGGAATTCAGCGAACCTTCGCTTATTATTCAGTACCTTTGCAAAAGCCAACCGTTCATTCATCAACCAGCCCTACCTCCTTAACCGGCATGAGCTACACTGCCGCTGAAATAGCAAAAATCATTGACGGCTTGATTGAAGGCGATCCGGATGCAAGGGTCAGTCGTCCTGCCCGCATCGAGGAAGCCCTGGATGGCGACTTCGCTTTTCTGGATAACCCACGCTATGAGTCGCACGCATACAGCACTCAGGCGAGTATTCTGCTGGTCCATCATTCATTTTCTCCTCCCCATCCGGTGAAGCCCACCCTGATACGTGTTGACAATGTGCGCGGATCACTGGTCAAGCTTCTGCCGCTTTTCGACTCGGCAACCAGCCAGCGCAATCAGGATGAAGTATCCCGCTCGTACATACACCCGGGCGCACGCATAGGGGCAGGCACCACCGTGGGTGCCTTTGCCGTCATTGAGGAGGGAGCGGTTATCGGAAGTAACTGCACGATTTATCCCCAGGTATTTGTTGGCAGAAATGCCCGTATCGGCGATGGAGTCAGGCTGTATCCGGGTGTCAAGGTACATTTTGACTGTGTGGTAGGCGACAATTGCGTATTGCACGCGAATGCCGTTATCGGCGCAGACGGATTCGGATTTGCTCCCCAGCGCGATGGTTCCTGGTCGAAAGTGCCTCAACTCGGCAACGTCATTATAGAAAACGATGTTGAAATCGGCGCCTGTACCTGTATTGACCGCGCCTCCATGGGAAGTACAGTCATACGCCAGGGCGTTAAATTCGATAACCTGATTCATATCGCTCATAACGTTGAGGTGGGCAGCAATTCGGTACTTGCAGCACAGGTTGGGGTAGCTGGCAGTACCCGTCTGGGCCAGAACCTCCAGGTCGGCGGACAGGCCGGCTTCTCGGGTCATATCTCTGTGGCCAACGGTACCAAGATTCAGGCACAAAGCGGACTTGCTTCCAGTATTGAGGAGCCCAATACAGCCGTTTTTGGCAGCCCGGCCATAGGTTACAAGGACTTTATACGTTCACATGTAATCTTCAAGCATCTGCCCGAGTTGCAGCGCAGACTGGCTGAACTGGAGAAAAGACTGCGCGAACTGGAGAATACAGCGCCATCAGAGTCTTACAGAAAGACATCCTGATAGCCCGCTGATTCCGGAATTATCATTTATTTCACGTACATTCGCGTCAGATCCGCCCGTATGTATCTGACAAATCGCTTCTTCTGGTTCGCCGGCGCCGTTATAGCGCTCTTTGCCATGTCCTATCCGCTGGACTGGCTTTTTCCATTGGCACAGATAGCATTTGCAGCGCTGATTCTTCTGACTGCCGGAGATCTGTTCATACTTTTTTACAGGCGGCCGGAGATCAGTGCGGCAAGAAACACAGTACCTGTTTTCTCTTTGGGCGATCCCAATCCGGTGGTTATCAACGTGGAGAACAGGTCGTCACTGACGCTTCAAGCCAGTATTACAGACGAACTGCCGGTTCAGTTTCAGATACGGGACTTCAGCATGTCGCAGTGGCTCATGCCGGGCGAGAGATACAGTCTGGAGCATAAACTAACCCCTCATTCGCGCGGGATTTACAGATTCGGGTATATCAACGTGTTCATTACCACGCGCCTCGGACTGGCCGAGCGACGCCTGAAGGAAGGACAGGAAGAGGAAGTACGGGTATATCCTTCCATTATTCAGATGAAGCGCTTCGAATTGCGTGCCACAAGACAGATAGCCCATGAAACCGGCGTCAAAAAAATGCGCCGACTCGGACACTCGTACGAATTCGAGCAAATCAAAAACTATGTGCCCGGCGACGATTACCGAAGCGTCAACTGGAAGGCATCGGGCCGCAGGGGTACCATCATGGTTAACCAGTACGAAGACGAAAGAAGCCAGCAGATTTACTGTCTAATTGATAAAAGCAGGGTCATGCGCATGCCTTTCGAGGGCCTGAGCCTGATGGACTATGCTATCAATACCACACTCACGATCAGTAATATTGTTCTGAAAAAACAGGACAAGGCTGGTCTGATCACCTTTTCAGATGTCATTGGAGCCACAATCAAGGCAGAGCGAAAAGCCGGTCAGCTGAACAAGATTCTTGAAGCGCTCTACAAGGAAAAAGAGCGAAAGGGAGAGGCGAACTACGAACTCATGTACGAAGCAATGAGCCGCCTGATCAATGTTCGTTCGCTGCTGCTGCTTTTTACCAATTTTGAGAGTCAATATGCACTTGAACGTGCACTTCCCACCCTCAGGCATCTCAACCGACAGCATTTGCTGGTTGTTGTCTTTTTTGAAAACACGGAAATCCGCAAACTGGCGGGAGAGCCTGTGGAAAAAACAACAGATATTTTCCGACAAACAATTGCCCGCCAGTTTCTGCTGGATAAACGGGAAATGGTGTACAAACTGCGTCAGTATGGCATACAGGCCATTCTCACGCGGCCGCAGGACCTTACGCTCAACACCATCAACAAGTACCTGGAACTGAAATCCCGGGGACTCATCTAGGGCTCGTTCAGACTGCTACAGTCCGATAATTTTTTTGATGAGCTCTTCATCTATCGCACCGCCGGCGAAGTCGTCGAATGCTCTTTCAGTCACTTTGATGATGTGATCCTCGATGAATGGAGCTCCTTCTGCTGCTCCCTGTTCGGCGTCCTTGATGCAGCATTCCCACTCAAGCACAGCCCATCCCCTGTAGTTATACTGGGCCAGTTTGGAGAAAATAGAGGAAAAATCTACCTGACCATCGCCGAGCGACCGGAAGCGACCCGGCCTGTCAATCCAGTCCTGATACCCGCCATACACACCGCTGCGACCGGTTGCATTGAACTCGGCATCCTTCACATGGAACATTTTGATGCGTTCGTGGTAAAAGTCAATGTACTGAAGATAGTCGAGCTGCTGCAGAACAAAGTGAGAGGGGTCGTAAAGGATATTGCAGCGGGGGTGGTTGTCAACTGCAGCCAGAAAACGTTCGAAGGTAGCGCCGTCGTGCAAATCTTCCCCGGGGTGAATTTCGTAGCAGAGGTCAACCCCTGCCTCGTCGAAAGCGTTGAGGATGGGCCTCCAGCGATTTGCCAGCTCCCTGAAGCCTGCTTCAACCAGGCCTTTGGGGCGTTGCGGCCAGGGGTAAACCGTGTGCCATATAAGCGCCCCGGAGAAAGTGGCATGCGCATCCAGTCCGAGATTATGGCTGGCTTTGGCGGCATTTTTGAGCGTCTGAATTGCCCATTCGGTGCGCGCAGACGGATTCCCGCGCAGATGTTCGGGGGCAAAAGCATCAAACATAAGGTCATAAGCCGGATGTACTGCAACGAGCTGACCTTGCAGATGCGTGGAAAGCTCGGTGATCTCTACTCCGCAGGCTTCCGCGCGGCCGCGCAGATCATCGCAATAATCCTTACTTTGTGCCGCCTTTTCGAGATCAATCAGCCGGCTGTCCCAGGTTGGAATCTGAACACCGACGTAGCCGAGAGAAGCGGCCCAGCGACAAACACTTTCCAGAGAATTGAAAGGCGCCTGGTCGCCCATGAACTGCGCAAGAAAAATAGCTGGTCCCTTTATTGTTGTCATAGCAATGAAAATTAATGGCAAGTGAACGGCAAACTTCCATTATTTTTTTGAAAACTGTTAGCAGAAATTGAAAAGTCATTAAGAAATTTAACAAAATTTGTCTTTCCCGTAACATCATTTAAAAGAATACAGACCTCCGGCACCCCCAACTTTCCACCGTCAAATCCCCGACAGACAGAAAAACATCAGAAAAAACGAAATTCAATGAGAGCATCATCCCTTTTCCCCGCCATCCTGATTTTACTTTCAGGCGTATTTTTTTCATGCCATTCTGCCATCAAACTTACAGAGAGCGGCGACTATGACGGCGCCATTGATCTCTGCATCCGCAATCTGCGGGGCAAAAGTTCGAAGAAACTGAAGTATGTTCAGGGACTTGAGCTGGCATTCTCAAAGGCTCAGGAACGCGACACGGATGCCATCGCCTCACTCAAATCGGGTGGCAGGGGCGAAAACTGGATACGCATCAACGAAATTCACCAGAACATCAGACGCCGTCAGGAGAAAATCAGACCGCTCCTCCCGCTCAGGGCCGAAACCGGTTATCAGGCACAGTTTGACATACTGGATATAGGCTCCATGGAAAATGAAAGTCGTGTAAAGGCTGCTGATTACCTGTATTCAAGGGCTGAATCCCTCGTTGAAAAAGGGGAGAAAGGCAACAAAATGGCTGCCCGCGAGGCGTGTGACGTGCTGAATGACCTGTCGCGCCGCTACTACCGCGGTGAGTACAGAGAGAAAGATGCACTCCTCAAAAGAGCCAGAGAGCTGGGCACTTCCTATGTACTTGTCGAGTTGAAAAATCAATCGGGCCATCCGCTGGGTGAATTATTCCGGGACCGGCTGCTTTCAGTGCCTCCCCGCGATCTGGATACAGAGTGGCGGGAGTTTTACTTTGATTCCAGAGAGGGCGAATACTTCGACTACAAGGTAAGTATTACCGTCAAAAACGTTGATGTGAGTCCGGAGCGTGTAAACGAGCGCAACTACGACGACGAGAAGCGGGTAGAAGATGGCTGGGAGTATGTGCTCGACCAGCGTGGAAACGTATTGAAGGATTCTCTCGGAAACGATGTTAAAAGAACAAAATATACGGTAGTAAGAGCGCAGGTCAAGGAGGTACACCAGAGCAAGGCGACCCGTCTGACCGCGCGCGCTACTGTAATGGATGAACGCACCGGCAGCCTGCTCGACAGCCATGACCTGGGGACCGAGATCCTCTTCGAGCATTATGCGGCCACATTCAGGGGCGACGAGCGGGCGCTCACCAAAGAATCCAGATCCCGGATAGGGAATGCCCCCGTACCATTTCCGCGCGACGCGGACATGCTGTTGCAGGCAGCCGACCGCATGAAGCCCGATCTGGTGAACTGGCTTCGGTGCTGCAAGGGAATACTGTAATTCAGAAACTCAGGGAAGCGAACACCGGATAGTGGTCGGAGAAAGCCCCCGCCCTCACCACCTTGCAGGAGTGCGTGGAGATACTCCTTTCCGTCAGGATATAATCTATACGGAGGAGGGGCAATGCACCGGCGAAGGTGGTACCTATACCAAATCCCTTTTCCCGGTAGGTATCTGTAAACCCGTCTGAAAGAAGGGAATAGACATAGGAACTGGGAGTGTCGTTGAAATCGCCGCAGAGAATGACCGGAATTTTGCAGGCGTTGATATGTTCGCGCAGCTTGCGCGCCTGTTGCGCCCGCCTTGCGGTAGCGGCTCCCACCCTGTCGAGAACAAACCCTATATCCTGCCAGGTTTCTTCTTCATCGAGCTCACCGCTTTGAATCACTTTGGTGGTGGTACCCGTTACGCGGTTTGACTGCAGGTGTGCGTTGTAAACCCTGACAAGCCGCTTTCTGGACACGCGTATATCGGCCCAGATGACAGAATTGTATGCCTTGTCGAAAGCCACTTCGCCGGAAGCCTCAATCGGGAAGCGGCTCAGTATGACAGTACCCTTTTTCAGATTGAACGAGTGAGGATAGCCCATTTTTTCAGCCAGCTGGCGGTAAAACTTCACACCGGTTTCCTGCGTACAGAGAATATCGGGGAAGCCATTTTCCTGAAGCATCTTTGCATAGGCAGAAATACGTTCCTCGCGCCATTGAGCACCTGAAGTTTTCCCGGGGTAAACCCCGCCCAGATTGTGTGTAGCCACCGTGATGGCCCTTTCCGGCACATGATTACCTTCATAATCAATACCGATGAACCCGGTGATATGCTGAATACCGAAAATGAGAATACCAACATGGTACAGAGCAAACCTGTTGAAGTCCCATATCCAGAATAGCATGAGCAGGATATTGAAAATCAGGAGCCATGGGAATGCCGTACCGAAAAACGCCAGCCACTGAAAAGACGAAGGATCCACCAGCGGACACACATACGAGAACAGCGTGAGCAACATCGTCACGGCACTCGCAATTTTTATGACATATCTGAGCAGCGTCTGCATTTATCTGGCTATTTCTGACTCGCCTGATACAGGAATTCCTTCTCTTCGGTTGTCAGACTCTCGTAACCGCTCTGTTTTATCTTGTCCAGAATAGCATCCAGACGCTCCTGATACCCTTGCTCCCTTGCCGGAGGCGCAGATTTTTGTGTTTCGCGCACGTGTGTGGCCTTCATGGGTCCGGGCTTTCTGCTCTTCTTTTGATACCTGTTTCTGCCGGAAAACAGTCCTTCGAACCAGGTCAGCACCCTGTCAACAGGCTCGGTCCAGTCTTTGCCATCGCGTAACTGGTAAACAAAGGCACAGCCGAGCAGAAACCCTGCGATGTGTGCAATCGGTCCTCCGGAACTGTAACTGCCTGCTACGGCGGTCAGGTCGAGCAACAGCTGCACCAGAACGATATACTTCACCTTTACGTTGCCAAGAATAAGCAGACTGACCCGGTAATCGGGAGCCAGAATGAGTGTCGCGCCACCCAGCGCCATCACGGCGCCGGAAGCACCCAGTGCATAGCCAGCAGGAATGATGTTGAGCATGGCAGACACAATAAAGAAAAGTGCCCCCGTGAGTCCTCCCAGGATATACAGAGGAAGAATACGGCGGTCACCGATCAGATCACTGACAATGCGGGCAAAAAGATGAAGAAACAGCAGATTACTCACCAGATGCCACAGGCTGTCGTGCAGAAAAATATGCGTAAACAGCGACCATGGCTGCATCAGTAGCCGCATTGGGTCGCCGGGAACACAAAAATAGTGCAGTACAGTAGAGTAGGCGGAGTCGGGGTTCCCGAGCGTAAAACCGCCCAGAATCAGAAAAAGCAGTTTGGTCAGGACAAACACTGCGAAATTGACCACAATCAGTTTCGTGGCCATATCGCCGGTTCGCATGGAATATTTCAGATCGTCCCAGATGGAGTTAAACATGGCAGAAATACGTTGACTTGAATAATCGTTTCGGAGTTTAGAAATAGTATCCGGATTTTCGGTGCCAGTAGAGAATCAGAAACAGTCCGAACACAGCACCGCCGAGGTGCGCGAAATGTGCGATACCCGTCTGGTATCCACTCACGCCGTACACCAGTTCGAGCACTGCTATGACAGGTACAAAGTATTTGGCGCGCATGGCAACCGGCGGGAATATCAGCCGGATTTCCTGATTCGGGAACGTCATGGCGAAAGCAACAAGGATACCGAATACGGCACCGGAGGCTCCCAGAGACGAGCCGTTCCAGGTTGCCGGATCAATCCCGGCAGATGAAAGCTCCCACCATTGTACGGCATTCTGCGCTATGTAGGCGCCAATACCGCAAAAAAGGTAAAAGAAAAGAAAGCGTTTGGGGCCCCATACCATCTCCATCATGGTGCCGAACCAGTATATGGAAAGCATGTTGAACAGCAGGTGCGGAAGACTGCCGTGCATGAACATGTGCGTAAATATCTGGAAAGGCTGAAAATGTGGAGAGCCTGGCAGAAAAGCAGCCAGGTGCAGTCTGCCGAGGGTAATATAGTCCATGGAAGTGACATCAAAAACCTCCTCGCCGAGCACTACATACGAGCCGACGAACATCAGCACATTAATGATGATGAGATGTTTGACTACGCCCTGAAAAGGAATTCCCGAGAAGAACATATAGCGATTTGATATTGGTTATCCGAATTGTTTTCGCACCTCCTCCAGATCGTGCTGGATGAATATTTTTTTTCCGGATGGACAGGCAAAAGGCACAGCGCAGGCGAACAGCTGGTCTATCAGCTCCCGCATTTCATTTACTGTGAGCAGCCGCCCCCTTTTGATGGAGGTATTCCTGGCCAGGGCAGCAGCCAGCCTTTTTCTTTCGTTCAGCTCCATCTGCATGTTGTTGCGGTACTGATCCAGCAGATTGCCAATCAGCACCTCCTCCGAAATTTGCCGGTCGAGATCGGCAGGCACGCCATGAATCACGAAGGAATTTCCGCCGAAGAGCGCCAGCTCGAATCCCAGCGTGTTTACATCATCGAGGATATCGCGCAGAAGAGCGGCATCGGCGGGCGACAGTTCAAGGGTTTTCGGGAAAAGCAGCTTCTGGATGGCAATGGGCTGATTTTCAAGTGCGTCAAGATATCTTTCGTACAGAATACGCTCGCTGGCCGCCTGCTGGTCAATCAGCAAAAAGCCTGATTTGATATGGCTGACGATAAACTGTCCGTGAATCTGGTATGGCTCCTTCTGAACCCTGGAGAACTGTTCATTGGCATCATCCATTTCGAGTACCTCCACGGAAGAGAAGTTTCCGGAGCTTTCGGGGGAAAAAGATTCGGCGTTAGACTCATCGTCGGGCACCAGCTCTGTAACGGGGATACCCATGCCTTCATAGAGGAGCTGCCAGTTGCGAAGATTGTCTTCGTGGCGCCGGCTATCGGATGTGAAAGTCTCTGGTGATCTGGAAGAGGAGCTGCCGCCGGTTGATACGGGTGGCTGATAGGAGGAGGCCGAAGGGAATGCCTGAAAGGCTGGTTCCTGTTCGAAGTCGAGCGTGGGGGTGACATTATTGGCGCCCAGTGCATGTTTTACCGCTACTTTCAGGTAGTTGTAAACCAGTCGTTCGTCGTCGAACTTGATCTCCTGTTTGGTGGGATGCACATTGATATCAATACTTCCCGGGTCAATTTCCAGCGAGAGCACATAGAGCGGATGGTGGTCGTCGGGAATCAGATTTTCATAGGCCGCCACAACAGCGTGGTGCAGGTAACTGCTCTTTATGTAGCGTTTATTGACAAAAAAGAACTGCTCCCCTCTGTTCTTCTTGTGATAGTCGGGCTTCCCGACAAATCCTGTAATCTTGAGAATATCTGTTTCCTCCTGTACCGGCACCAGTTTCTTGTTAACCGCATCACCGAATATTTTGACGACCCGTTGCCTCAGATTTCCGGAAGGCAGGTGAAATATTTCAGTGTCATTCTGGTGCATGGTGAAGTGAATATCGGGGTTTGCCATGGCAATACGCTGAAATTCATCAATGATATGGCGCATTTCCACGGCATCCGCCTTCAGAAAATTCCTTCGGGCTGGCACATTGTAAAACAGATTTTTCACAGCAATACTGGTACCCTGGGGAGCCTGACATGCTTCCTGAACGCGAACAGTGGAATCCTCGACTACCAGGCGCACACCCAGTTCATCGGTATATCGTCGTGTACGCATCTCTACCTGCGCAACTGCGGCGATGGAGGCCAGTGCCTCGCCACGAAATCCCATTGTCCTGATGGCAAACAGGTCGCGGGCATCCCGGATTTTGGAGGTGGCGTGGCGTTCGAAACTCATGCGGGCATCCGTTTCAGACATGCCGCAACCATTGTCCATGACCTGAATCAGCGTTTTCCCGGCATCCCTGACAATCAGTCTGACCTGGGTAGCTCCTGCATCAATTGCATTTTCCATGAGCTCTTTAACCACAGAAGCGGGTCGCTGCACGACTTCGCCGGCAGCAATCTGGTTTGCTACGTTTTCAGGTAAAAGTTGGATGACATCAGCCATAGAAGAGCCAGTGAAAGTCTTGATGAACAGGCAAAGATACGGGATGATTTCAGTGAATCAGCCCCAGTGACAGGCTATTTGCAGCACCAATCTTTATATTTATTATGTATTGCGTAAAAAAAGAGGAAAAGAGCCGCATTCTTCTGCCCTCTTTTATACTTTTGCGGCTCAATTGCATCAAACAATTCAGCACAGAAAAATGGAAAATATTCAGAATACGCGTGGTAAGGGCTAC
>CAIYFY010000260.1 GCA_903925535.1 uncultured Bacteroidota bacterium
GCGGGAATGGCGGAATGGTAGACGCGCTGGTCTCAAACACCAGTGACTTCACGGTCATGCGAGTTCGAGTCTCGCTTCCCGCACACAGCATATTTCTCACCTTTGTTGTTGCGCCTGCGTTAAGTTATTGTATTTCGGCGCTTTCTTGCCTTTTTCTTCTTTTCTTTGCTGTCAGATTATGAGTATCCTGCCATATACCAATCGGGATGTCTCCTGGCTCTCTTTTAATCACAGGGTTTTGCAGGAGGCCAGTGACCCCGCCGTTCCGTTGCTCGAGCGACTGAAGTTCCTAGCTATTTACTCCTCCAACCTTGACGAGTTTTTCCGAATCCGGGTGGCCGGCATCAGGAAGCTGAAGAAAGTGGGGAAAAAGACCAAGGCCAAGCTGGACTTTGATCCGAGTATTCTGCTCAAGCAGATTCACAGCATTGTAAACCGTCAGCAAGGTGAATTTTCGGATATTTTCCTGAATGTGGTTATTCCGGAACTAAAACGGCACAATATCCATCTGTTGCGCCGGCTCGATCTGAATGACGATCAGAAGAAGTTTGTCGAAAACTACTTTGAAGATCACTTGCTTCCGTTTGTCATGCCGGTGCTGCTGATCAAGCACAAAATCAATCCTTTTCTGGCCAATGCGCACCTCTATCTGGCTGTTCACCTGCGCCAGAAGAAGCGTCCATTGCTGGAAAGTGAATACGCGCTGGTAAAGATACCCTCTGATCAGCTTCCCAGATTCATCACCCTCCCCTCCCCTCCCGACCGCCACGATGTGATAATGCTCGACGATATCGTCAGGCAGTCGGTCACGCGCCTTTTCCCGGGTTACGACATTCAGGATGCCTACTCCATCAAACTCACCCGCGATGGTGATCTGCATATTGATGACGAATATTCCGGAGATCTGGTTCAAAAAATCAAATCCAGTCTGCAGAAGAGACAGGTTGGTCCTGCAAGCCGTTTCGTGTACGATCGCGAAATGCCCGACCACCTCCTGGCTTACCTGAAGGAGACCTTCGACCTGCGAAAAAATGACATGCTCCCGGAGGGCCGCTACCATAACAACTTTGATTTTTTCAAGTTTCCCGACTTTGGTCTCCAGTACCTGAAATACAAACCGCTTCCGCCGCTGCAGCACCCGACCCTTCACGCCGTTGAGGATCCGTTCAGCGTTATCAGGGAAAAGGATCAGTTGTTGCATGTGCCTTATCAGTCATTCAATGCTGTCATCAATTTCTTTGAGCGGGCTGCCTCTGACCCGGATGTGACACATATCAAAGTCATACAGTATCGAGTAGCTCGCCACAGCCGTATCCTTCAGTCGCTGTTGGAAGCGGTGAAAAGAGGTAAACATGTATCTGTTTTCGTTGAGATCAAGGCGCGCTTCGACGAGGCCACCAACCTTGAATGGGGCGAAAAAATGGAAAAGGCAGGTGTTCGGGTGCACTATTCCTTCCCGGGCGTCAAGGTACACTCCAAACTTGCACTCGTCAGGCGAATGGAGCACGGCCACGCGCGCATGTACGCATACCTGGGAACCGGCAACTTCCACGAGGAAACTGCCAAGGTTTACTCGGATCTGGCCATTTTTACAGCCGATAAGCGCCTGACCACCGAGGTCAGCAGTGTATTCAGTTTCCTTGAAAATGTAAAACCGCCGGCTCACCCCTTCCAGCACCTGCTGGTAGGCAAGTTCAATCTGCGCTCGGGCCTTGACGAACTGATTGATCATGAGATAGAAGCAGCCAGGGAGGGCCGGGAGGCCGGGCTGATTATCAAACTGAACAGCCTGGAAGACCGCGAGATTATCGGCAAGCTGTATGAAGCTTCTCAGGCCGGTGTCAGGGTTAAACTCATCATACGCGGCATCTGCTGTCTGGTGCCGGGACTGCCCGGAATCAGCGATAATATTGAAATTATCAGTATTGTTGACCGGTTTCTGGAGCACGCGAGGGTGCTGATTTTCCACAACGGCGGAAAAGAACTGATGTATCTGAGCAGCGCCGACTGGATGGAAAGGAATCTGAGTTTCCGGATTGAAACGACGTTCCCTGTACTGGATCCTGAAATTCAGGCGGAAATCAGGAGCCTGATTGACCTGCAGCTGAACGACAACGTGAAAGCCCGTATTCTGGATCAGGAGGACAAGAATGAGTACAGGCGCACAGGTGGTGATCTGCCGGTGCGCGCCCAACTGGAAACATATTTCCACTTCAAGCGGAAAACAAAGCCGGAACTTCTCTGATATTTTGCCTTGGGCAGAAGCTCCTGAATATGCTGAAAACTATACCACTGTCACCAGGGCGGCCTGACGTTCCGTCATGATACCAAATGGCTGCAGCTGGAAGCCCTCCGCTGCGGCAACAGTCTGGAACTCACCGACATAATCGGGATGAACCGCCACCAGGAGTCCACCGCTCGTTTGCGGGTCGGCGAGGAGGTGTCTGACGACAGGATCCGCTGCTCCGGCGATTTTGTGACCGTAGCTGTCCCAGTTCCTGTTTGTACCTCCCGGGACACACTTGTGGCCGAGGTAGTAGTCCAGAACTGCCCGGTCAATCGTGGGCGCTGCTGCCAGTTCCACCACTGCCGATGTATCACTTGCTTCACACATTTCGCTCAGGTGTCCGAGCAAACCGAATCCGGTGACGTCGGTCATCGCCTGTATGTAAGGCAGTTCCCCAAATTTTGCGCCTGCCTTGTTGAGTTGCTTCATGCTGTCGGGCGCAATATGAGCGTGTTCCGGCAACAGAACGCCTTTTTTCTGGGCAGTAGTGAGAATTCCTACGCCGAGCGGTTTGGTGAGGAAAAGCCGGGCGCCGGGTGTAGCCCCGCCATTTTTCTTCAGGTGGGCAATATTGACTCTTCCTGTGACAGCGAGTCCGAAGATGGGTTCAGGACTGTCAATACTGTGTCCGCCAGCCAGTGGAATACCGGCCTCAGCACATGCCCTGCGGCTGCCTTCGATTACCTGATTGGCCACTTCAGCAGGAATTGTGTTGATGGGCCATCCCAATATGGCAATAGCCACGAGTGGTTTTCCGCCCATGGCGTATATATCGCTGATGGCATTTACCGATGCAATACGACCAAAATCTTCCGGATCATCAACAATGGGCATGAAAAAATCCGTAGTGCTCACGATAGCCGTACCGTCGCCGAGGTCGAATACAGCAGCATCATCGCGCTCTTCATTTCCCACCAGCAATTGCGGAAAATGTTGTTTGTGAAGCTCGGTTTTAAGGATACTGTCCAGAACCCGGGGCGATATTTTACAGCCGCAACCGGCTCCGTGAGAGTACTGGGTTAATTTGTAATCCATACAATTCGGTGTATCAAAACTGGAAGGTGGCACTCAGACTTGGCATCAGCGGCAACTGATTTACGCGCTGGTAGCGCACACGGTCGAAGTAGAAAATATTCTGGCGATCGTACATATTCGTAGCAGAAGCCGTCACTTCCATGGAAGAGCGTTTGGAGAACTTGAACAAGCGCTTCAGCGAAATATCAAGGCGATGATAGTATGGCAGTCGCCCTCCGTTTCTCACATCAGAATACAGGATGCCAAGATCGCCCTGTCCGCTGTAAACATCTGTCCCGAGTCCGTCAACAAAGAACGGCACATTGTTGTAGAACCCCTGTGTCTGTGTGAACGGAAAACCTGAGCCGAGGTTCCATCGTGCACCGAACTCCCACTCCTGTTTGGGTCCCAGCTGGTAGGTAGCCACCATATTCAGGTTATGGCGGCGGTCGAACACCGGCGGGTAAATCTGCTTGCCATCATCGCGGGTAACAAAACCAAGCGAGTAGGCTCCCCAGAAGTAGGCCCGTTTGAGTTCCCACTTGACCGATACATCAATACCCTTCGCATCACCGAGTTCTGTTGTGAAATCGGGATCTTCAGCGTCCAGTTTGTTCCTGTTGAGGGCAATAAGTTGCGTGAAACGCTTGTAGTAGGCCTCAATATTGAGGTCCAGATTTCTAGTTACATCAATCTCGAAACCTGCCACAGCGTGTGCCGATTTCTGCAGGCGGTGACTGGTTGGTTCCGTACCGCCCAGTTTGTATATCTGTTCTTCCGGTCCAGACAGAAAGCCCACGAACAGGTTCACAATGTCTCTTTCATTCGTGGTGGAGAGCAGGTTCTGTGAGTACAGTCCCCCAGCCGCCTTGAAACGGAGTTTGTCGGATACATTGTATTTCAGACCCAGACGAGGCTCTGGAGAGACATCGTTCAGCGACTGATAGTACTGAAGCCTGAAGCCCGGCTCAATGACCAGCGGCCCTATTTTACGCTTCCATTTGACATAACTGCTGATCTCGGTGGTATTCTCGTCCTGATCAATCAGGTAGCCCCTGAAGTTGACAAACTGGAACTGAGTGCGGAATCCGTTCAGTTCCAGGCCATAACGCACTTCGTTATCCTTGCCATAGTTTACAAAATTCAGCGCACCGTAATAACCGGAGATGGAGCTGCTTCTCGGTTGCCGGTCTGCCTCCTCAATCATGGAGGTGTAGCCTGAAAACGTCAGAAGTCCGTTTACAATGGTGTTGGAATTGGTCGGAATCAGTGTAAAATCCATACCTCCTCCGTTACTGTTCCAGGAGAAGTCGGTGATGGGAAAATCAACTCCGTCGGTATAATTGAAACCAAAGAAGTTCAGTTTACTGCCATTACCGGTCAGGAATGACAACTTTCCATACAAATCACGGTAGTCAAAGGGTATTCCAATGGAATCATTGCCGTCTCCGCGTTTCTCACCTATGTTTTTGTAGAAAATATCATCAGTGCGGTTGATGAGCCCCTGCTTTCCGGTGAGAACAAACGAAACACTGCTTCCGCCCTCTGATTTGAGCGGAATAATCGGGCCCTCTATCAGTGCTTTTGCCTGAAAAGGACTTGCAGATACCAGTCCGGAGAGGTTTTTCCTGTTACCCTCTCTGGTTTTAACATCAACAATGGCAGAAATACGCCCGCCATAATCAGCATTGAAACCACCCGTCAGTACATCCACATTTCGGATCAGTTCAGTTTCGAATACTGAAAAGAAGCCGATGCTGTGAAAGGGGTTGTAGATAGTCATGCCGTCGAGGAGGATTCTGTTCTGTACCGGAGAGCCGCCCCGGATATAGAGTTGTCCGCCCTGGTCACCGGTAAAAACCACCCCGGGAAGCACCGTAAGGTACTGAGCCACGTCGGCCTGTCCGCCTGCAGAGGGCAGCGCTTTGATCTGTTTGGGAGATACGGCTATTTTGGAGACCTCGACGTTTGTTTTGGCCTGCGCCTTTTTACCGCTGATTTCCACTTCTCCCAGCTTTGTTCCGCTCTCCGAGATATAGATATTCTGAAAGAGAATTTCACCCTTTTTTATGGAGATATCCGCCAGATAGTCCTCGTAACCCAGGTAGATCACCCGCAGTTTATAGTTTCCCACCTCGATGTTTGAAATGGAGAAAAAACCGTTTACATCCGTCGTGGCACCGGCAGAAGCCCCCTCGACAACCACCGTGGCGAAGCCTACCGGCTGGGTTGTTTCCTTGTCATAAACATTACCCCTGATAGCTCCCTTTTGTGCAAACAGCGCGGCGGGAATCAGAAGAAGCAAAAAAGAGTAGATAATATGTCTCATGCAAATTGAATTCTGCGGCAAAGATAGACTTAGTATGTCAAGTTGTAGTTTATGTGTGTGGGTAAAAGCAAAATGGAGACAAAACGTATTACCTTCGCACAGATGAAATACGATGTTGTCATAGCAGGAGGCGGTATTGTGGGGCTCGCAACCGCCCTTCAGATACTGAAAAGCCGTACCGGAACCAGGGTGGTGGTACTTGAGAAGGAAAACCGGGTGGCTGCCCATCAAAGCAGTCGAAACAGCGGGGTTATTCATTCGGGTATCTACTACAAGCCGGGCAGCCTGCGCGCTGTGAACTGCCGCCGCGGATACGGCCTTATGACCGATTTTTGCCGCGATAATGGTATCCCGTTCGACATCTGTGGCAAAATTATAGCAGCAACATCCAGGGAAGAGTGCCTGCGGCTCGACGGGATTCTGGAGCGCGGTTTAGCCAACGGACTCACCGGTATCAGAAAGATAGGTGCTGCAGAAGCCAAGGAGATTGAGCCGCATGTTGCATGTATGGAAGCAATCTTTGTACCACAATCCGGTATAGTTGACTATGGTGAAGTAGCCCGAAAATATGCCGAACTGATTGTACAGTCGGGCGGCGAAGTGGCAACAGGCCAAAAAGTGACGGGTGTCAGTCAGGCAAACGGTGAAATCACCGTCGAAACCGACAGCAGTTCCCGCGCGCACTGGCATACCCGCATGCTTGTGAACTGCGGCGGACTGTACTCTGACAAACTGGCCGAAATGACCGGTGCTGACACGGGTTTGCAGATTATTCCGTTCAGGGGAGAGTACTACGACCTTATTCCCGGGCGACAGTCTCTCGTAAAAAACCTCGTTTATCCGCTTCCGAACCTGAATTTCCCTTTCCTCGGCGTACACTTCACGCGCATGATCGGCGGCGGAATAGAAGCCGGCCCCAACGCTGTACTGGCTTTCCGCCGGGAGGGTTATTCGCGCCGGGATTTTCACGCAGGCGAGTTTGCAGAGATACTTGCATTCCCCGGATTCAGAAAAATTGCCCGCAAATACTGGCGCGACGGCCTGGGTGAAATGAAGCGCTCATACTTCAAACAGGCTTTTGTCCACGCACTTCAGCGACTGGTGCCGGAAATCCGGTCGGAGGATCTCGTTCCCGGGCGCTCGGGCGTGCGCGCGATGGCGTGCGACCGGGAGGGAAATATGCTTGACGACTTTGCCATATATGCCAGTCAGGGTATTGTAAATGTCTGCAACGCCCCCAGTCCGGCAGCCACGGCCTCGCTGGCGATTGGTGAAACGGTGGCAGAAAAAGTGCTCGAGCAGCTCTGACATGCGGGATAAACTGAGGATAATAGCACACCACGCGTTCAGGGAAGAAAAGGAATACGCCGTGGAATTGCTGATGACCGAGTTGCCCGGCATCGAATGGGAGATTCAATTCACTCCGGAGAGCTCCGGGTATCTTGTCGAGCTGCCCAATGGCTGTTCAGTCAGTATAAGAGATGACTTCTTCAGGGAGGTGGGCAGTGATTATCTGAGCCCTGAATTCATTCCGGACCGGGGCGCAAATACTGAAAATCCCTTCGACCAATCCCCGCTGGCAGTCTTGTATGGTGAACCGATCTTTTCACTTGAGGGCAGTTGTTATTACTGTGGACTGGATCTGTTTGCCTCCGCCTACTTCATGGCAACCCGATGGGAGGAGTATGTACTGCCGTTTCGCGACGAACACGGAAGGTTTCCGGCAGACCGCTCGCTGGCCTTCAGATCGGGCTGGCTCGACCGGCCGGTTGTTCACGAATGGTCTCAGTTGCTCAGACAAATCTTGGAGTCACTCGGATTTAATCCTCCGGAAAAACAGGCACGCTTCAGACTTGAGATCAGCTGTGATGTGGATCACCCCCTTTTATGGTGGCAATCGTCGGACTGGCTCAGGACTACCGGCGGGGCCCTGTTCAGACGACACAGTCTGAAGGAAGCTGTCTATTGGCTGAAGTACAAAATGACTTCAAACAAAGACCCTTATGACGTGTTTGATGAATGGCTGGAAATGTTTGAGCAGCACCAACTTGCAGCCCAGTTCAACTTTTTGAGTGAGAGAGAACACGGAAGCGACTGCTGGTATCCGGTCAGACACCCGTTTGTTTTGGAAAAAATCAGAGAAATTTCGTCGCGTGGACACAAAATCGGACTGCACACATCGTATGAATCTTTCAATAATACGGAGCTGATCGCCATGGAGCGAACCGCTCTGGAGCGTATTACCGGACTTTCTGTGACCAGTTCGAGAGCACACTATCTTCGTTTCGGCGTGCCAGACACCTGGAGATGCCTGCATGAAGCCGGTATCTCCACCGACAGTACGGCCGGGTATCCGGAAGCGGAAGGATTCAGAACCGGCATGTGTACATCCTATCCCGTATTCGATTTTTTGAACAGAAAGAAATTACCTTTGCAGGAGCAACCGCTTGTTGCCATGGATGTCACGCTGGCACTATACCGGCGATACAGCCCCGGACAGGCACTGGAGCGGCTTTTTAATCTGAAAAAGGAAGTTCTGAAGTATAACGGTACCTTTACCCTGCTTTGGCACAACTCTTCGTGGAATACACATTTCTGGATACCCTGGAAAAATGTTCTTGCGAATTTCATCAGTGAATCTCGTCAACTATGACTGTAATACGCCTATTGCTGATATTCGGGCTGCTGACTGTCCTGAACCCACAGGACGGACTTCACGCTCAGTCCACCCAACTTCCCGTGCGCTCGCATGGCTCATGGCTGACAGAGCGGTTTGATATTCTGTACCCCGGTCAGAACAGTGCGCACACCGACCTGCGGGGTTATTTCAGAAAAGATGCAGCCTCCTGGGTAAACTGGGCAGATACCACCGCTACGGCGCTCTCTGAACAGGAGAAGGCGGACATAGAGTACCTTGCCAACGACAATAACGACTGGACAGACAGGGTAACAGAACCCCGTAAACGCTGGTTTTACAAAACGCCCGCCTTTCTTTACGAGGTAAACACCGCAGACTTCAAGTTGCGGGTCAATCCACTGCTGAACGGACAGGTTGGTTTCGAATCGAACCGCGACGAGATGCTCTACATCAACACGAGAGGCTTCGAAGTCCGGGGGAACATTGACGACAGGGTTTTCTTTCACTCCAATCTGGAAGAAACTCAACTGAGATATCCTGACTATGTGGATCCGTATATCCGCGAATACAAGTTGCCCGGGGCAGGTTTTACGAAGAATTACTCCGGCGACCCGTTTGGACTGGCGCAGGGGTATGATTTCAATATTGCCAATGCATACCTGGGAGTAAAGGTATCAAAACATATAGGTTTGCAGCTTGGACATGGCACTCACTTTATCGGAAACGGTTACCGGTCCATGTTTCTGTCCGACAATGCACCACCACAGTTTTACCTTAAACTCGACACACGCCTCTGGAAGTTCCATTACCAGAATATGTTTATGGAACTCACTTCGCTCACCAGCACTGATACCACACCTGGTGACAGCCGGCTGGGACGGAAATATGCCGCCATTCATTATCTGAGCTACAAGGTAAATCCACGCCTTACATTCGGATTCTTCGAGTCAACCATCTTCCACAGAACCAACGACTTTGAGTTTCAATACCTGAACCCGGTGATATTATACCGCACCGTAGAGGGCATGATTGGCAGTCCCGACAATGCCATGTTGGGGATGAACGTATCCTGGACAGCCCTGAAAGGTGTCCAGTTAAACGGACAATTTCTTCTGGATGAGCTCAGATTCAGCGAATTTTTCGGCGGGAATGGCTGGTGGGGGAATAAATACAGCGTTCAGGCCGGCTTTAAATACCTGAATGCGCTGGGAGTTCAGCGGCTCGACCTGCAGGGGGAGTTCAACAGCTCAAGACCATATACCTACTCCCATTTCAACATTGAAAACAGCTTCACTCATTACAATCAGCCGCTCGCACACCCCTTCGGTGCAAATTTCAGGGAAATGATCGGGATCGTCAGGTACAGACCCACGCAGCGCCTCTTCATTTGCGCCAGACTGATTCACGCACTGAAAGGTGATAACCGGCCCGGTGAAAACTGGGGAAGTAATCCGTTACTGACATACAATACCCGCGAACAGGAGTACGGCAACGAAATTGGCCAGGGTAACCGCTCCACAATCCTGCTCGCCGGGCTCGATATATCCTGGATGTGTTTTCATAACGCTTTCCTCGATCTGAAACTGCTTTCGCGCACCAGAGAAGGTGATGATTCATCAACCAACCAGACAACCCGGGTTATTTCTGCAGGTTTCCGGATGAACTTGTGGCCCGCCAACAATGACTTCTAAAATGGCCAGAAAAGTAGAGAAAAAACCAATCAACGATCTGCACCCGACAGAGAGCCGGTGGTTCGCCGTTCATACGCGCAACAAAAGCGAGAAGTTCGTGACACGCATGCTGGAGAAGAAGGATATCATAACCTATCTTCCACTGCAGAAAATTATGCGCCAATACGGTCGCGTGCGCAGAACTGTAGAACGGCCTCTCATCAATTGCTACGTTTTCGTAAATATTACCAAAGACAAGTATCTCACTGTCATGGAAACAGAAAATGTGGTGAACTTCGCCAGAGTGGGTCCGAATCTGATGGCTGTCAAAGATGAAGAAATAAAGATCATCAAAAGGGTTACACTGGAAGCTGGATTAGGCGTTGATGTTGAGCCTGCAGTATTTTCAGAGGGTGATCCCATAGAAATTTCAGCAGGTTCGTTGATTGGCATGAAAGGTAAAATTGTCAAGCGGGACGGCAAGCGTAAGTTTCAGGTAGAACTGGAATCGCTGGGCATGAGTATGTTCATCACCATAGACAGCGCCTTTCTGGAAAAAATCGCCGGAGCTGTCAGCCCGGGCTAGTTTTACCGCACTATTGTCACGTCTCCCTGCGTCTTTACAACCTCATCATCGAGATACTCCACCTCGGCTGTCCATACAAAAACACCGGGCGGCACAGGGCGTCCTTCAAACAGTCCGTCCCAGCCATTCGACAACTCGTTGGGAAGGAAGTTGTACTTTTCAAACACCAGTTCCCCCCAGCGCGAGTAGATCCTCATAAAGCGGATCTGCCTTGCACCCTTGTCGGTGTAAAGGTTGAAGTGGTCGTTCAATCCGTCGTTATCCGGCGAGAATACGTTTGGAGCGTATATGTTTCGCTCTTTCACCACACGCACTACCAGACTGTCGCTACTCAGACATCCGTCTTCTGAAGTAACCTGCAATGTATAGATGGTGGTATTGTAGGGCGTAGCAAGCGGATACAGACAATCGGAGCAAGAAAGACTGTTGCTGTTCGACCAGCTGATGGAAGCCGGAGTCACGGTAGAAAATGCCTGTAACTGATGCGGACAACCCAGTGGCAGTTCCACATCTTCACCTGCTTCAACTACAGGTATTTCCGCAGCCCTCAAAATAGCTATGGTGTCGTCGGTGCAACCATTTATATCGCCCACCTCGAGCGACCACGGGCCTTCGGTGAGTCCCGGGTAAACTGTAACTGGAGAAAACGGACCGCCCGACAGAGAAAACGCGTACGGTGGAACACCTCCGGTTACCGATTCGGCCAGTGCAATACCGGTATCAGCACCTTCGCAACCCGGGTCTGTGAAACTGGCCGACAGGACGAGCGGCTCCGGTTGTGTCACGGCAACCACTGCCGTCTTGGTACAACCGGATGCGTCAGTCAGGGTTAATATGTAAGTCCCGGCCTGAAGAGAGTCCAGATCCGGCGTATTCCCTCCGTTATTCCAGCTCCAGCTGTAGGCAGGTGATCCACCCGCGCCGGCTGTGCTGATGCTGCCATCGGAACGCCCGTAACAGGATATTCCGAAACCGTTGTAGTTTGAAACCGTTTCCGTGAGGGAAATTGCTGCAGGTTCCGAAACTTCAGCTGTCAGTACCACATCGTTACCAAAATTGTCGGAAATGGTAATCAGATACTCTCCGGCAGGAAGGCCGGATATCGTTTTTTGCTCACCCAGTGCAGCTATGGTTCCGTTTCCGGATGGCCAGCCCTCCAGCCGCTTCCATGTATAGCTGAATGCCGGAGTACCATTCTGGACTGAAAATGTCACACTTCCCGTTGATGCCCCGTTGCAGGCCACATGCTGCACCAGCGTGGCACCTGTAATTTCACATATAATCGGATTAAGCGACAGATTGATGATGCTGTCGCAGCCATTGACTGCTGTTTGTACTTCCGTGAACTGACCCGGCGGGAAGTACCAGGTGTCACCCACATAGAGACTGTCTGTGGAACAAATATTGACACTGAGGTCGGTAGTTACCGTGGATAATCCGCTCACTGATACATTCACCGTACTGTCGCAGCCCTCCGATGTCTGAAAATTAAATATATAGTTACCCGGATTGCAGATTATGGTATCTGCTACCGACAGGCACTTTCCGCTGCAGAGTTCGTATTGAAGGCTCGTTGATTTCACGCTGTTGACGCGTACTGTTTTGCAGGACGGCGCCACCGTATCGCATACGTTGTACGCCAGCACACATACTTCATGATCACCCGGTGTATTGAAAGTCAGCGGAGCCTGAAAACCTCCTGCCACCTGCTGACCATCGAGTGTCCATCGATAGGTAACCGCGCCGGTTATCTGTGGAATCGCAAAGGTTGCACTTTCAAACTGGCATATTTCATCGGGGCCCTGAACTGCTCCGGCAGGAGGCAGCGGCGGAACCTGTGTGCTCCCGGACGTCACATTTATGGTATAGTTGCATATGTCCCCCTGATTTCCATCCATCACAAAATAGTAGTACTGGCCAATAACCAGCGGAACGGTGTTGGTAAATACGCCGGTTTCTCCTTCCTGCACGTCGGTATCGCAATTGGATACCAGCTGGAAAGTGCTGCAGTTCAGACTTCTGTATATGCCGATTTCCAGCCCCTGTCCGCCGTTGCAGTTGGAGGGCTTCACCGTGATAGTCAGGTTGGTACTGCCTGCGATAAAGGCAATCCACTGCATATGGTGAATCTGGGTGGTACAAAAGCCCGGAGGAGCCTGTCCCTGTTGTGTATCATTGTTGATACCTGTATATCCGTTGATATCACATATCACGCATGCGTCAATACAGGTGGGTGTCATATCGGGTACTGGTCCGCAGGGTGTTGGCTGAGCCAGGGCAAAAAAAGGAAGCTGGAATAACAGAAAAGCAATTAATCCGCGCAGAGATCGGCAGACAGCAGGTTGGTTGTTCATAATGTAATGTATGCTCCCGTCAAGGTAACATTAGGGTATCCGGGGTTGCATACCGGACATGAAAATAATCAGGTTTCCCCCAATACGTTCATTCCGGCCTGATGGTTGCTGCTCCCGGGGTGTGTCTGTAAAATACTGGCGAGGTCGAAAACAGCAGATTGGGGGTTCCGGACAAAGGGTAAATCGGGTTAAATTGTCCGAAAAAGACCTGTTGGACAGGTTCCAAAAGATGCGTTTTCGGGCCGGCATGCATTTTTCAGACACAACCTAGTGCGCAATAACTACGCGTTGCCGGGTTGTTTGTTCGCCGGATCTGATATCGAGCCGGTAAATGCCCGATAACAAGCGGTCAACCGGTAGAGCCAACACACTGCCATCCCAGTCACCCTGCTGAAATACTTCTCTGCCGTACATGTCAGTTAAAACAATACTGGCGGGTTTATTCTTCACCGCATCTGCACGAATAAAGAGCGTGTGGCTGGCTGGCGTTGGCCAGACATCCGCCTCCATTCCGGCAGATTCAACGTGTCTGTCCGTTAGAAGCGGCAACTCCATTTCATCCAGCTTTTGAAGGCCTGAATGAAGCGTTACGACCGGTGTTGACGTGAGTCCCCTTCGACTGTCCTGATCGCCTCCGTCAATGATATCAATAATTACAAGTTCCATGATACCAATGGGACCATAACCACTGACCGTTTCACCATTTGTGCGGGTGAATGCCATTTCGAAGCGACCCGTTGATGCCTTTCGGGCCAGATTGAGCGAGGGTGCATCCAGATTAATCCATGAATTATCGTAAAAATGCATCTGAAATGCCGAGTCCCGCAAACCCGGTCCGAGGGCAAATTCGAAAGTAAACCCGTAAAGGTCAACCACAGGATTGGTCGCAGCGCCTAACCCGATCTCTATTTGCATGGGCTTGCCCATTTGTGGCGAGGGCGTAAGCATTTTCATGTAAATGGGCAGTCCCTTGATGTCAGGAATGAACGGTGGCATCAGGTTTCTGGATTTCTGACCGTCAATTCGCAGGAAATCAGCATCTGAAGCACTTATTTCACCATTTCCGTCAGCATCGGCGTGCTTGTGATTGAAGCCGGTTTCAACCAGATTAGAGGGCCACGGCGAGGCATAGTGTCCCGTCCAGTCGGCACTTCCACTGCTTCTCGGCTCTCCTGCCCTGCCTGTGAGCAAACCGAGTGGAAGCAGGTCGCGGGAGTTAACAGCTCCGTCGTTATTGATATCGCCGGGCCAGACACATTCATTAAAACAGTCTGACGGATTGGCTGCAGGCGTCAGCTCAACTTCCAGCCTGGCTACCTGACACTGTCCGTTGGGAGCACAGTAAACCAGGGAAAATTTGTCGGTACCATAATATCCGGAATCAGGTGTATAAATAACCAGATTATCGCCGGATACAGATTCACCGTTAATCATCTGCGTGGATTTACCGGGAAAATACTGTATCTGACCATGTGAGGCTTCGCTGAACACACTGAAGCTGAAGTCTTCAAATGGAATATCGTAGTTAATAACGAGCGGTATTCCTGCCGGAGATGTCAGTTTATGGGTATATCTGCCTGAGGGCGCCAGATTGTCTACCACAACAGATACAGTAGCTGTTTCCAGCGAGGATGCAGAAGGAGAGCCAATCCTGTACTGAAATACTGCTGTTCCGGAGAAGCCGGCTTTGGGAGTAAATGTTACCTGTCCCGCGCTTGTCTTGTTGGTCAGTGTCCCCGGAAAATCGGCAGGAACTATCCAGCCTCTCACGAGCAGGTTTCCGATGTCATTTTGTCTGACGTTGAAAGTAACTGGCGTACCCACGGGAGTAAATACCCGGTCATCCATAGCCATATAATTCCGGTTTCCCGGATCAATTACGCGAAAAAATACCGATTTTGAACAGAAATAACCATTCTTTCTGTAAAAGAGCACACACTCATCCAGTCCGGTGAACCCGGGTTCGGGCCTGTAGCGCAATATATGTCCATTTTCAATCTGAAGTGAGCCATGCGCAGTTGTTCTGAACGTATCGCAGCTGAACGACAGCGGAAACGAGAGCATTTCATTCTTCTTGACATGCAGCTTCAGCGACTCGCAATCGGGAACACCGCCGCCTGTTCCGACGCTCACACTGCCCGAGCGGCAGTTTCCAGCTGCATCACAGACGGTGTAATTCAGATGACCGACCCCAGCGTAACCAGGCTCAGGAGTGAATAGAACTTCTGTACCATTCAGAATGACTGCAGTCCCGTGATTAACCAGCGGTATGGAACGTATTTCAAGTCCGCCGGCAGTGGTATAATCATTCAACAATGGAGCTATGACCACCGGGGAGCCGTCCTCGGAAAGTGCATAATCTTGTCGGGGCTGGAGAATGGAATTTTCGACCGTTATTCTGTAGCCCTGGTATGTCAGGTACGGATAACTGGCGGGCGAACGACGCTCTATAACAAATGTGTCGGCACCGGTAAATCCGGCATTCGGGAGGTACTCGACCTCGAACCTGTTCGGAGTAGTCAGGTTTCCGGAGGACAGCAGCCGGATCTTGACATCACCGTGACTGGCACGCGGCATTACCTCGTTTACACTCACACCAATACCGGAAATGGTATCCCGCACCGATACTTGTGCAAGTGTATGAATAGTTCTGTAGGGAGACGTATTCTGGGAGAACAACCGGGGAGTAATCAATGCAAAGATTGAAACCCAAATCAAACAGAACAAAGATCGTCCAGTGAGCATCAGAAACGTTTTTATATTGTTTTGACCGGATTACAAAGGAACCGATAAATGTATGGACAATAAATCCAAAAATTGTAAAACATCTGAAAAAATATCCTTATAACATCATAAATTTGTCGGTTTGCCGGCAATGCTGAAAATGGAAAAAACACTTTCTTCCAACCGCCTGTTCAGGACCCTGCTTGTCATGGAGCCCCCACTTCACAGGAACCTCATACGGTTTCTGCAATCACCGCTGTACGCAAGCAGCCAGCAACCGCTACTGCTTTGTGAAGGTATGCTGGAGTATGTGGCCGGCGGGGCTTCCGGGTTCAACAAGGAGAAGGTTTGGAAAAAAGTGACTGGCAAGGCTGTGTGCAACGATGTGCTTTTCCGGAAATACTGTTCAGATACACTGAAACTGGTCCACCTTTTTCTGGCGCATGAATCACTGGCTACCAGTAAAATCAATACCGATTTTGAAACGCTTGATTTTGCCATTGAACACAAAATAGAACCCGCCATCCAGTCGGCAGCAGCATCTGTTCGCGAAGAACTGAATAACGGTTTCAAATCAGTGAAGTACTATTACGACAGTTACCGGTTTGAGAAGCAGTACTATGCCATGATGGATTTCGGGGTAAAGGTTGACCAAAAGGCCAATCTCACAGAAATTTCAACCAGTCTGGATGTGTTCTACTGGATAGAAAAGCTGAAACTGGCCAGCGCAGCCATTAGTCAGAAGAAAACCCTTAATTACAGCTACGATACGGGTGACATAGATGCCGTTCTCGCACAGATCCGTCAGTTTCCTCTCGGTCAGCACCCGGCACTGGCACTGGAGTACCACGCATTTCTCACCGTTTACGAGGATGAAGAGCCCGGGAATTATTTTAAACTGAAAGCGGGACTTGAGCAATATGCTGATTCAATGCCCCGGAAAGACGCGCTGAACCTGATGGATGCGGCACTTCACTTCTGTACGGGCAGAATTAACAAGGGGGATCAGAATTTTATCCGCGAGTATTTCGAACTGTTTGATGAGGGCCTGAAAAAGGGTATATTCCTGATCAAGGGTAAACTGGCTGTATGGCGTTTCAACAATATGGTGGCTGCGGCGCTGAGGCTGGGCAAGGCCGACTGGGCGGAAGAATTTATTCAGTCGAATTATCATATTCTCCCGGAAGATGCCCGTGAAAACACCTATACTTTCAATCTGGCCCGGGTTTACAGGTACCAGAAGCGTTACGGGAAGGTACTAGAACTGCTGCGCAATGTGGAATATGCCGATATCGGTTACAATCTGATCAGCAAGGCGGTCCTGCTCATCACCTACTATGAACTGAATGAATGGGAAACGCTCGGGTCGTTTACCACTTCTTTCCGGACATTTCTGAACAGACAAAGGGATATTCCGGCTCAACGCAAAGAGGGATATCTCAATCTGGTCAGATTCACCAGAAAACTCATGAAAATGGAGCGGAAAGACGCGAAATCAGCCGACAGACTGCGAGAGGAAATCGCTCAGAATCGTTCTGTAACTGTTAATCACGAGTGGCTGCTGGAGAAACTGAATGAAAAAGCCCGGTAGCATCAACAGACGCTACCGGGCCGGGAATCAACTGAATCCGTTCAGGATTAGTTGAAGATATAACGGATACCAAACTGGGCAGTCCATACATCGAACTGCGTTTTGCTCTTCACGAAAGAATCGCGGAGGAGGCCTGTGGTACCATCAGCAAATTTCTGTGTAGCCATTTTGAACTTGGGAACTCCGTCGGCGGTAGTACCCGCACTCGCGAGCGGACGGTCGTTAACGAAGTTGTTTCCAAGTCCCCACTCGCTGTTCAGGAGGTTGGCAGCGTTCAGGATATCGGCGCGCAGCTGGATAGTGTTGCGCTTGCCACCCACCTTGATGAAGAACTCCTGGGTAACAGACAGATCAAAGCGGTGAACCAGCGGGAAGATAACGCCATTGCGCTCGGCATACTGACCGCGGCGTGTGCGCAGGTATTCATCCTGTTCGATGAACGCATCGAATGCTGCAGCCTGCTCGTCGGCAGTGTACGTCTTGGAGCCAACAGTCAGCGGATCGAAAATCAGGTCGGAAGCTTTCTCGGGTACAAACAGCAGGTCGTTGTTCTGAACGCGGTCGCCGTTCATGTCACCAGAAACGATGTAACCAAAACGGGCAGAGTTGATACCGCCGTTGAAGCCGCGGTGCTCACCTACATAACCCAGTGTGAAGCCTGTAGCGCCACCAAAGTCGCCACCATATTCAAAGCGGTATCCCAGCAAACCAACTGTACGGCCCGGGTCGTTCTGATCGGCAAAAGAAAGATCGAGATCGTTGCCGCCGCGTACAGAGCGAACACCTGTCCAGGAGCCAGAGGCGATAGAACCGGCGCTCATCAGTTCAGTGGCGTTGGATACGGTGTGAGCAATCATACCATAAACACCTTTCTTGTTCGGATACTCCAGTTTGAAGGTAGCCGCAGAGTAGCTGCCCTGGTTGGTAGTAGTCATGACAGCAGCGCGTGACACGTTGTCGTTGATACGAACACCGTTGTCATTGCCGGCAAAGCGCGGACGCGTATCCGGACCAACGAAATTGCCGGTAGGAGTCTCGAAGTTGGCATCGAAATAGTTAACCGCATTGATATTGCGGTTGTAGTGAAGCTCAATTGTACCTACGAATCCGAGTGGCAGTTTCTGGTCAATGGCGAGGTTTGTTTTCCAAACCTGCGGGAAACGGTAGCCATTGTCAACCGTGGCAATATCGAATGTGGATGGCAGTGTTGGTGTTGACGGAATGTGTACAGTTGGATCAACAGAGAACGGACGGTTCAGGGTTTTGGTGCCTGACTCGTCAATGAATCCGGTGAGAACACCGTTGTTACCAATTGCGTTTGAAATCCAGACATAAGGCGGACGGCCGGTGAATACACCTGTACCACCGCGAATCTGGGTAGTCTTCTTGCCACCTACGTTCCAGTTGAAGCCAAGGCGTGGCTCCCAGAGGATTTTTGCATCGGGCATTTTGCCGGTACTCAGCTGATAACCGCGGTTTCCGTCCGGACCAACATAATCCTGTCCGTCAACGGTTGCGTTGGACAGACCAGTATCTTCAAATGCAATGATACCTGCACGCAGACCGTATGTAGTCTTGAAATTCTTGGTAATCTGGAATTCATCCTGGCCATACAGTTCGAAGCGGTTTACTGTCAGCACCTGAAGCGGAGCAGCACCACCTTCGATAGCAGAATAGCGGAACTGGAAGCGATTGTACTGGAAAGGCGAGGTTGTTGCATCCGGATTGTTCAGTGCGTAGTTGGCAATATCGTAGAATTGCTGCAGAGAATCAAAGATGTAAACACCGTTTGAACCCGGGAAGAACAGGTTGTTCGACTTGTAACGCTCGAAGTTGGCACCCACCGTAATAGTGTGCTTGTCTTTGTAGATAGACAGGTTGTCGGTGAAGTGCAGGGTTCCGTAGTTCAGCTTGTTGTCGGGTGTGAAAGGGTCGAAACCAACGGAAATATAGGTATTGGTACCCTTTTTGATGTCAATGGTAGGGAACAACGGGCTCTTGTATGCGCGGTCTTCAATCTGAGCGTCGTAGCCGGCAATGAAACTGTTGTGCATGTTGCTGCCCAGTGTCGTGTTCAACTCTGCCACGATCGAACGGGTGTTATCCTGAATGATGTAACCCGAGTTCTCGTACGACATGGAGTTAATGTTCGTACGACGTGTTCCGTTACCCAGTGAAGCACTGTTGCTGATCAGTACATCAGCACTGGAATTGTGGAAAGTGTAGCGGAAAGTCAGTTTGTTCTTTTCATTCACGTTCCAGTCGAGACGAACAAGGAACTTGTCGCTGTTAGTAGCATTGTTGTAATTTTCAAACGCACCTGTTTCATAACCGTACTTCTCGCGGAGGAATGAGCTGAGTTGTACCAGATCATCATACAGAACGCGGGTAGTATTGTTGGAATTGTTGTCGAGCGGAGAACCATCAGCCACCCAGGTAGTTGCCGGCTCCGTACGGCGCTGGCTCTCGAAGTTGGCGAAAAAGAACAGTTTGTCCTTCATGATCGGGCCACCAATGCTGAAACCAAACACATTTTCTTCAAATTTGCCGATATTCAGCTTGGTATCACCAATTTTGGTGCCGTTGTAAAGACCGGTTGTGTCGTTTGCACGGGTATTGTAAAAGGCAGTACCAAAGAACTCATTCTTTCCTGAACGGGTAACAGCATTCAAACCTGAACCAACAAAACCTGACTGGCGAACATCAAAAGGAGCCTGGTTGATCTGCACCTCTTCAATGGCATCCAGTGAAATCGCAGTAGAGCCTGTGCGGCCACCTGCCTGAGACTCGGTACCCAGACCGAAACCGTTGTTGAATACAGAACCGTCAATGGTAAAGTTGTTCAGACGGCTGTCCTGCGCACCAAACGAGTTTCCGTTGCTTGTCGGATCGTACTTGGTAATGGAGTTGATCGAACGAGCGCCTACTACCGGAATGGAGCTGAGCTGTCCGCGATTAAAAGTGGTGGCTGCACCTGTACGGTCAGAACTGAACAGGTCGTTCCGCGTAGCAGTGACAGTTACCTCTCCCAGGACAGCACCGCTTTCAGCCAGCTGAAAGTCAACGTTGGCAGCTGTACCCAGGCTCGCATACACGCCCTCGCGCGACTGCGCTTCGAAGCCCGTGTAGCTCACGGCGATAGTGTATGGACCGCCAACACGAACTGCCGGAAGCGTGTAGCGACCGGAAGCATTGGTGGCTGTGCCATAACGTGTGTTGGTTGGTGCGTGGGTGGCAACCACCGTGGCGCCGATAAGGGCCTCACCCTTGCTGTCAGTGACAACGCCGGAAATGGTGGATGTGGTAACCTGTGCCATTACTCCGAAACTGCAAAAAAGCAGCGCCAGAAGCATGATACCCTTACCTGCAGTCCTGTACAGTGTAAAATGGTTCATCATGAATAAAGATTGAGTTGTGTGAAAGGTTGGTTTGTGATGCAAAAGTAATCATGGCATGTTAAATATATCTTAAGTTATGCAACTTTCAGCAAGCTGCTGAAAGAAAATTTGGAAACACCACGAAATCAAAGTGTTAAACAGCCAATTATTTCACCCTTTGTGATTCGCAAAAATTATAAAGCCGGGACGCAGGATAACCGGTCCTGAGACCCTGACGAAAAAACCTGATTTTTACACGACAGCTTACAAATGATTATTCGTGTTTGCCAGACTGCTCATTATTACATACTTTTGGCGCGAATTTCATTTTATTGCATCATTTTTCTATGAAAAAAATCGTACTGTTCTGCTGCCTGACTGCGCTCGCAGCGATCGCTAATGCCCAGATTGTTATCACCGAAATCATGTTCAATCCACCAGAAAGTGGTACTGATTCGCTGGAATATCTGGAACTCTACAATAACAGCAATGCTGCTGTGGATATCTCGGGCTGGAACTTCACTCAGGGTATCGAACATGTATTCGCATCCGGTACTGTTGTTCCCGCAGGCGGTTATGTGGTGCTGGCAAAAAATGCCAATGCTTTCAAGACGGTTTTTGGTGTAACTCCAACTGTCTGGACAAACGGTGCACTCACAAACTCGCCCGGTGAGGATATTGAACTCCGGGATGCCAGCGCCAATGTCATTGATTATGTTGACTACCTCAACGCCGCTCCGTGGCCAAGCGAAGGCGCCGGTATGGGCAGCTCGATTGTGCTGTGCGACTACAATGCAGATAATACTGTTGCCGGAAACTGGGTAGCCGCCCAGACTGGCACAGGTATTATTGTCAATAATTTCGAGGTAAGAGGTAACCCCTATGCCGATTCAGGCTGTGGCGGAACGTCTATCTCCCCCACGGCAGATGAAGTAGTGGCTCCTGCAGGTCAGGCAAGTTTCTTCAATGTACTGTTCAACGACCTGTTTCTTGGAACCGTTTCATCTCTTTCCATTGATGTTCCACCTGCTAACGGAGGGGCATATGTTTCTAATAATAAAGTGGTTTATACGCCAAACCAGACTTACTGCGGTGCAGATCAGCTCGTTTACAAGGTATGCAACACTGACGGTCAGTGCGGAACGGCAACGGTAACCATTGAAGTCCGCTGCTACCCGTCCAAAAGTATATCGGAAGTATCCGGTGAAAATACAGCAGGCGAAGCAGCCTCTGCCGGAGTGGCCTGCGAACTCCGCGGTGTGGTATACGGGTACAATATCCGTCCACTCACAGGAGCACTCTCCTCTACCCTCTTTACTATTATTGATGAACAGGGCAACGGTATTTCCGTATCCTCTTTGACCAGGGATTTCAGCTACCCGGTGACAGAAAAAGATGAGGTGATTGTACGCGGCGTCATCGGCCAGTTCAACGGCATGACTGAAATTCGTCCCGACACCATATTGAAATTGTCTGATAATAACAGCCTTGTTCAGGCCTCTGTAGTTACCAGTCTGTCGGAAGCAACAGAGTCCAGACTGATCAGAATCAATAATCTCCGTCTGGTTAACCCGGCTGAGTGGACTACCGGAGTCGGAAACAGCGGCTTCAATGTTCGTGCAGTTTCCGATAACTCGCCGCTCGACACAATCCTTATCCGGATTGACCGCGATGTGGAAACATACAGTGCCCCCGCTCCGCCCGAGCCTTTCGATCTGAGAGGTATCGGCGGACAGTTCGACGCTACCTCTCCCTTCACCTCTGGCTATCAGGTGCTCCCCCGGTATAATGCCGACATCAGCACCTATGGCGTAAGTACCAAGGAAAATCAACTGAATATCAGTGTACTGGTATCCCCTAATCCGGCTTCCGATTTTGTTACGGTTAAAACAGATGCTCCGTTCACCCGACTGACTGTTACCGATGCCCTCGGTCGGATTATGCAAACTGTAAATCCGGATACATCCACCCTGAATCTGAATATTTCGTCGCTGCAACCGGGCGTTTACTTCCTCCGGCTGGAAAAAGACGGCGCGTTCACTGCGGTCAGGTTCGTCAAACAGTAAAGTATGAGAAAGAAACTGGTTGTACTGACGGGAGCCGGCATTTCTGCTGAAAGCGGAATCAAAACTTTCCGCGACAGCGATGGCCTCTGGGAAAATCATCGCATCGAGGATGTAGCAACCCCGGAAGCCTGGAACAGAAATCCTGAACTGGTTCTCTCTTTCTATAACCAGCGCAGGGCTCAGCTTCTTGCCGTTCAACCCAACCAGGGACATATAGAACTGGCCGCACTCGAAAAGGACTTCGACGTGGAGATCATTACACAAAATGTGGATGATCTCCACGAACGGGCCGGGAGTACCAAAGTGACACACCTTCACGGCGAACTCCGCAAGGTCCGGTCCACATTCAACGAAAATCTGGTTTACCCCTGGGACAAAGATCTTGCCCCGGGCGATCTTTGCGAAAAAGGCAGTCAGCTGCGCCCGCACATTGTGTGGTTCGGCGAAGCTGTTCCAATGCTCGAAAAAGCCGCTATACTGGCCGAAAGTGCAGACATTTTTATGGTTGTCGGCACTTCTCTTCAGGTATATCCTGCAGCCGGACTAATGCAGTATGCTCCCGGATTTATACCTTATTATTATGTTGATCCGAATCCACGGATCAATTGGGAGTTGCAGTCCAAATCGAATCTGTACGTTATCGAAGAACCGGCATCAACAGGGGTAACCCGGGTAGCTGACATGATTCGAAACTCCTGACTTCCGTACCATGCAAATCAGAGGCAGACTCACCCTGTTGTTCCTGACGCTGGCTTCAGGTATACTGGCAGCCGTACTGTTCACCGTTTTCTGGATGTTCCGGCAAAACATGACCGAGGCATTCTACCTGGGTCTGGCCTCCAAAGCTGAAGTGACCATCAAAACTGTTTTGCCGGAAATTGAAAAGGTACAGCAGTCAGAACCTGCATGGATTGCACCGGAAGAGAATTCAATACTCCCCTATCAGGATAATATCAGTATTTTTAACAGTAACTACGAACGCGTTTTTTCTGTTCATAACGAGGCCGTACCTGTACCGGCCAACGATCTGGCCAATATTTACACACGCAGCCGATACAAGTTTGATCACTTCAATCTGTGCGCTTTCGGCATGTCGGCAACTGGTCCTGACGGATCAGCCTATATCGTTGTCGCAGAAGGAAGTATGGATCCTACAGCGACAACAAGACTTCGAAATGTATTGATTATCAGTTTTTTTCTTGGAATAATTCTCATGTCGGCCACCGGGTGGTATTATTCAGGAAAAGCGCTTGAACCGGTTTCTGCCATCATCAGGGAAGTAGAGCACATACAGCCCAGCGATCTGAGCCGCCGACTTCAGCCTGGTAAAAATCAGGACGAAATCGGGAAACTCGCCGTCACGTTTAATCTTCTGCTCGAACGGGTCGAGCGGGCATTTATGATGCAGAAAATGTTCGTGTCCAATGTCTCCCACGAACTTAAAAATCCGCTTACCGTCATCAGATCTCAACTCGACGTAGCGCTGCAGCGCGAACGCTCGGCCTCCGAGTATAAAAATGCGCTCGAAAGTGTTCTGGATGACATACGCAATCTCAGTGAAACCGAACAAAGGCTGCTTCATCTCGCGAGGGTGTATACCAGCCCGCAAAGTATCGAGCTGTCGGATACACGCCTCGACGAACTGATATGGCAGGCAGTTGATCAGTTGCACAAACAGTTTCCCGGCGCCAGGGCTACCGTACATTTCAGTGAAATGCCAGAGAATGGCGAAGACCTGGAAATACAGGCCAATGAACCCCTGCTCAGAATGGCACTCGTCAATATCATGAATAACGCCTGCAAATATTCACCCGATAATCAGGTTGCACTGAATGCCCTTTTCAGTCCCAATGGCAGGCATGTTCTCGAAATTGCAGATAACGGCCCCGGGATTCCCGATGAGGAAAAACTGCTTGTCTTTGAGCCTTTCTACCGAAGCCCCAGACACCTTCTGTCCGTTCGTGGCACCGGAATCGGCCTCTCTCTCGTGAAGAGTATTCTCGACCTGCACAACATCGCTATCCGTATCGAGGACAGAGTGGAGGGGGGATCTGTCTTCATTTTGTCATTCAATTAAACAATAATACCACATGAACTTGCTCTCGTCGTTTGCCATTTTCTGTTTCACGCTGTTCTCCTGTTTGTCGTGCCGGTCTCAATCTCTCCCGACAACAGCTCTCAAAGACAGCAATACCGGCAAGGTAATCCTGTTGCTCGATGCCCGGGACGCCTCCGGGGCAATCGTCACCGATACTACTTACCGTTTTTTTAACCTGATTACAGCGGCAGAAATGTCCTTGCAGCTGAAAAAACCGCTCACATCAGGTATTTCCCGCGACACGCTCCTGCGCGAGTATCTGGCTTTCCTCGCTTCAGAACCGCTCGACTTCACAGCCGGTGACGTGGAGTTCCTCAGAAAAATTATTCATGATATGTACAGTACGGTGGCCGGAGTCAACCCCGGTATCCTTCCTGATACGCTTCGGCTGATTCGCAGCAAGGAAAATCATTACGGACAAGGCGTATGGTACACCCGCGAGAACTGTATCATTATTCCGGAGGGTGAACTGGCATCTAAAAATGTGGCGTCGTTCACCACGACTATGTTTCATGAACTGTTTCATGTTTACTCCAGACTGAATCCCGAAAAAAGCAGGGCGCTCTATAAATCCATTGGATTCGAGCCTGTGGGTCTCGGCAATCTGGTGCTGCCCGACAAACTGGGCGAAAGAATTCTGCACAACCCGGATGGTGTTGACTATGCACAGAAAATTGAGCTGAAACAGGCCGACAGCAGTATCATCCCTGCCATTCCGGTTATCTGGTCAAATCACAATGGCTACACACCACAAAAGAAGAGTTTTTTCAATTACGTGGAGTTTAATCTGTACCCGCTCGTGAAGGGTGAAAACGGGAAATGGACCGTCCAGGTCGCTGCCGACGGACTCAGCAGCCCGATCAATGTACAGGAGCAGGCCGACTTTTTCCGCCAGATTCGCGAAAACACAGGATATATCATTCACCCGGATGAAGTGCTGGCCGATAATTTCGCCTATATCATGCGGGAGAGAAAAGGAGAAAAAATTTACAAAAACCTCAAGGAAGACGGAGTAAGGCTGCTGGAAGAGATCGAGCAGATTATCAGGAAATAATCAATTCCTCTTCATCCTGAAACCGGCGCCAGCGCAAGTCGCAACCCGTCCAGAGTGTCCTTAAGTCTGATCTGGCAACCCAGACGACTGTTGTCTTTTACGAAGAAAGCAGAATCCAGCATGGCCAGTTCGTCGTCGGTTGGCTCTGACAGTTCATGCTCGCTGAGCACATACACATGGCAGGAGGCGCAAAGTGCCATGCCCCCACAAGTGCCCTCCACGGGCAGATCGTACGATTTGCATAACTCCATCACGTTCATGTTCATGTCGGTGGGTGCCTCGTACTGTTTTTCAATACCCGCTCTGTCGGTAATGCTGACGATGATTGTGTTCTCCATGGTATCAGGAAGGCATTCCCTCAATGCCTGTTACTGTGGTGTATTTGAATGACAGTTTTTTGTCGGGATGGACAATTTTGAATGCTGACTGGCAGGCAAGTGTGGCCTCGTGAAACCCGCAAAGGATAAGCTTCAGTTTGCCTGGATAGGTATTTATGTCGCCAATCGCAAAGATTCCGGGTACATCGGTCGCATAGTCAAAGGTATTTACCTTGACTGCGTTGCTGTCAACACCCAGGCCCCAGTCTCCAATCGGTCCGAGTTTGGGTGTAAGTCCGAAAAGCGGCACAAAATAGTCGGTATCTATCCTGAAACTGCCATCTGTGTCGTGCAGTACGTCGAGTCCTTCCAGATGATTCTCGCCATGAAGCCCTGTGACCTGCGCATTCGTAATGAGCCGGATTCTGCCGGATTCTGCGAGGTGTTGCACCTTTTCGACACTGTCCAGTGCTCCTCTGAACTCTGTTCTGCGGTGAATAAGTACCAGTTCGCTGGCTACTTCCGCCAGATATATGGTCCAGTCGAGGGCCGAATCCCCTCCGCCGGCGATAACCACCCGTTTGTTTCTGAAAATTTCAGGATCGCGCACGAAGTATTCAATACCCTTATCCTCGTACAGGCCGATGTTGTCGAGCGGCGGCTTTCTGGGCTCAAAACACCCAAGACCGCCAGCGATGAATATAACGGGAGCCAACAGTTCAAGACCGCGGTCTGTACTTACTTTCCAGCGCCCGTCCTCACACCGCTCTACCGATTCTGCCCTGTGGCCTAGAGAAAATTCGGGTTTAAAGGGAGCTATCTGCTGCAACAGGTTCTGCACCAGATCTCCTGCAAGCACACTGGGATAGCCGGGGATGTCGTAAATCGGCTTCTTGGGATAGATTTCGGTTAATTGTCCGCCCGCCTGCGGGAGAACATCAATCAGGTGACAGCGCAATTTCAGGAGTCCGGCTTCAAAAACTGCGAACAGTCCTACCGGACCGGCTCCAATGATGATAATGTCTGTCTCTGCTTGACCTTGATGCATGTTGATTGGTTATTTATTATTCGTACCGGTCAGAGTCTGCCGTTTCGCCTTCTCTTGCCGTAGTAATTCTTTTTGGGTGTTTGGGTCATTTCAACTGCCATCTGCCCTGTCAGTGCTCCGAAAGCGCCAAGTAACGCACCGATGAGCGTGGTCACTCCCAGCATACCTCCTCTTCCGGCACCCTGAAAGAGCTCACCTACTCTGGACGAGAGTACCCCTTCATTGGCGTTGTCAGCGAGGAAGGCGGCGAGCCCCCATACCAGCGCACCTGCAATCAGCCCCGAAAAGAAGGCTGTAAGGCCTGATCGCTGAGGCAACAGAAAAATGGCAACTGCAGCGAATGGAGCGATGGTCCACCAGGGCAGACCGAAGCGGCAAAGGTTGCCCAAAACGAAGATAACGGCCACAGCGGCCAGCATGTTCTTTGTCATATCGGAGAATGATGCTGATTATTTGGATGAACAGACCACTTTTTTCACAATGCGTTCAGATTGCTCATCCGCATTTTTCATAAACAGGAGCGGATAGTACGCTCCCTTTGCCCATGTATCAAGCATGTTGTCGTAATACCTGCTTCCCGGATTACCCGATTGCCCGCCCGGATAAACGCCCTGCGCCCTGACTTGTTCACCAAGTTCCACGATTACTCGCCAGGATGGACCAAGTGTTCCGTTTATGGCGTTGGGAGCCGAGGTATGTCCTCCCACCTGCAGGTTCAGCCGGCTGAAAGCGTCAATCAGCGCAAGATGTTTTACGTTGAGCGGTTTGAAGGCTCCCCAGGTTGTCTTTTTTTCCGGATGACTGCCGAAATATGCGGTCATCCTGGCAAAGGATGCATTAACTATATCTCTGGCTGTTTCTCGCTGCGGGGTTGCCACTACATCAAAGAACACACAGGATGTGTCCGTCTGCATCAGTTCTATCCAGCGCCATATTTCAGGGTACAGTACTTCCCTGCCCGATTTTTCAATGACATCCATCTCGTCCCAGGTCATTCTGTAACAGGAATCACTCCATACTTCGTAGTATGGTGGAGCTGTCAGCGCCGCATCATACCTGTAGTTCCAGCCCTTCAGTTCATTGACAATCCGGAGTTCTTCCTCGGTCATTGTGCGGGTATCAAGCAATTTCAGCATGGCCGGCAGACAATCGGCTGCCCGTTGCGAGAAATTGTCCAGCTGAACGGTCTTCATACTGTCCGGCGTAGCACCGCTCATCTTGTCGAGGCGGTCGTAAATGCGGCGGCTTCTGAAATCTTCAAATCCACCCAGATAGTAATACGGATATGACGGCGGGGTCGAATGCTGATTGGCCGAGAAAACAAACCCCCGGGAAGGGTTTTTCATGGACGGCACTTCGTCCCAGGGGACAAACCCTTTCCAGGCACTGACGGTTGTACTTCCGTCCTGAATAAAACGCCCCTGTTCCTTGTCGCGAACCGGATAATGACCCTGTACCTGCAGGGCAATATCGCCCGAGGCAGACGCGAAAACGAAATTCTGAGCGGGAGTGTCAAATCCTGTCAGTGATTTCTTGTAGTCACCATAAGATTTCCCGGTATTCAAACCCAGAAAGACCTGCAGAATACTCAGCTCCGGAACATCGTGGGCTGTCCAGCGCAACGCACAGTCGCGCAGCGGATGAGCAGGGTCGTTGTCATACGGCAAAGGGCCCCAGGTTGTGTAACGAACCGTATCCATAACCGCAGGTTTCCCCTTCACCCTGATTTCTTCCACTTTGAACACCACATCCCGGGGTGATCCGTCGAGCAGGTAGCTTTTTCTGGAGTTGTCCACCCACTTCACCCGGTACAAATCGCTCACATCATGACCCACATTGGTTACCCCCCAGGCTATGTGCTCGTTAAATCCTATGACAACACCAGGGGTGCCGGGCAATGACACGCCGTAAACATTTCCCAACGGCGAGTGCAGTTGCACCTGATACCAGATGGAAGGCAGTGTCAGATTGAGGTGCGGATCGTTGGAGAGCAATGCATGCCCGCTGGCCGATTTGGTGGGACTTACCGCCCAGTTGTTGCTTCCAACAAAATAGTCGTCGGGAGTGGCCGACTCGTCTGCCGGAATCAGGCCTTCCACAGCGCCATATCCCGGATTGGAAGATCGGCGTCCGGCACGAACCTTCGGCGTCCACTGGCCTGTATCCGGTATAATGGGCTGCTGTTTCGGATTCCATTCCGGATACAGATAGTCAAAGGTATCCCGGCCGAAAACAGCCAGGGCATTTGTCGCTTCCAGATCATCAAATCTGGAGCAGAGTGTCTCCGCCATTGATTCGGTTACCAGTGCCGACTTCAGTATACTCCATTTCTCCGGTGAATAATTCAGCAGTTTGAACTCAATCGGATAGTCGGCCGGCTTCAGCTGGTCAATCCATGCGTTTACACCATCCGTGTATGCCTGAAGAACAGCCATTGTTTCGGGCGATTTTTCCCATCCTTTCAAATCATTTTCAGCAGCAAAGAGCAATCCCTTTCTTCTGGAACTGCGGTCAACCTGCAGGGTTCTGTCGCCCAGCACCTCCGATAACCGTCCAGATGCCTTGCGTGCAGTGATATCCATCTGAAACAACCTGAAGCGCGCCGTGATGTATCCCTGCACACGTACGGCATCTTCCAGATTTTCTGCAAAAATATGCGGTACCAGCAGATCGTCATACGCGACACTGACCTTCCCTTTTAACCCGGGAATATTCATGTCTGTCAGTTGAGGACCAGCCGCCGGTTCCGCATTTCGCCAAAAACCCGTAAACGGATTAAGAAACTGGCCGATGACCGGCAGGGGCTTGCCCCCCAGCTGGTGTTGAGCCGACAGCATCCAGATCAATCCGGATGTGATCAGAAGTGAAAGTAAAAGCCGAAAGATGCGCATAAGAAAAAAATGGTGTGAGAAGCTGTTTGAGCCAATCGCGAAGGTAAGCACGATGCAGAATTTATCAAGAAGTTTGACGATCTAAATGGAGTACAGGCAATTGGGGCGACAGCCGTCGTGCTTGTCAGGGCAGCCCGGTAGTGCCCGTAAATGATCCGAATCAATATCAATGAAGCCCCTGAAAAAAAGTTATTGTGTCGTAATTATATTACTAAGACATATTATAGGTTATTCAACTAAAAATAGTTTATCAAAAATTTGTCTGTAACCAATATCCTCCATAAAATTGCACCAAGTAGTTTTTGTGTTTATTTGTTTGGGTTAGAATCCCTCGCTGCCAAAAGCGAGGGATTTCTTTTTTCAGCGCTGAAGGTCGGGCTGATACAGGAGCCGGAATGAACCGGGAGTCAGCGATCTGGCGATGAAACGAAATGAGCCGCCCCGGAAACAACCGGAACGGCTCATCAGACCAGAATTTAATCAGTAAATTTCTGATCAGAGGCGATTCAGTGCACCTGCGAGTGCAGTGAACTGAAATGGCCATGCAACCCATACCCATTCAGGGCTATACCAAAGCAGAGCGATCATTGCAACTGTGCTCACAGCAAAAACAGCCCACTCAGTGGTGCGGTTTCCCTTGTATTCTTCGTTAATTTTCATAGTTCATTTTTTTTGACGGGGCAAAAATAACAAGGCTCTTGAAAATTACATCAACTGTCCGATAAATTTAGCATAAATCGAACAAAAAGCATGGCTGACATGCCAGAAAGAAAGAATTCACTGTCCCAAAAATCACTGGTTGCAATGTTCCTGGCTGCAGGTGGGGAATAAAATTGCAGGTATTGCGTTTATTTGCACTCTCTGATCAAATACTATCAAACACTACAAGATGATTCAGGTTTTTGTCACAGGCGGAACATTCGACAAGGAATATAACTACCTGACCGGCGAACTTTTCTTCAAGGACACCCACCTGAAGGAGATGTTCGAACGAGGCAGATGTGAAGTAGATATTGACATCAAAACACTGATGATGCTCGACTCACTCGAAATGCGCGATGAGGACAGGGCTATTATCAAGTATAACTGCGCCAAAACGCCCTCAAACAGGATTATCCTGACCCATGGAACGGACACCATGGTCGAGACTGCCCAGATGCTCGCCAGGGCTAAACTGGAAAACAAAACGATTGTGCTGACCGGCGCCATGATACCCTACGCATTCGGCACCTCTTCCGACGGTTTTTTCAATCTTGGAAGCGCCCTTGCGTTTGCACAGGTGCTCCCCCCGGGCGTTTATGTGGTGATGAACGGACGCTACTTCAACTGGAACAATGTGCGAAAAAACAAACAAACCGGTACTTTCGAGGAGCTGCATCAAAATGAAGACGCTGAAATGAAAGCGTAAACTCCCCAGGCCGCAAATACCGAGAACAAACTGATAATCATCACTTTGAAATATGAAACGGGCACACGCGAACGCTCTATCATCTCCGCTATGGCAGAGATGACAAGTACCGCCAACAGCATAGCCCCAACGCTGAAAGTCAGAAACTTCGTCAGCCACTCGTTGGTCAGCCATAAAGTCAACCACACCGCTGTTTGCAGAAGAAAGATCTCAACGAGTGTGATTCTGAATGGTTTGAACATGTTTGAATTGAATACTTCACGTTAAAATTCGCTCTTTGTCAGATGATACGCCTGTTTTTATATACTATTTGTCTGTTTTGTCAGACCAACACGTACTTTTTGTCGGCGCAGTCTGCCCCGCAGGAGGCAGATACTCCAGCCTTTACCGAATCGGAAATAAGCCGGGAATACCAGGAGCGCATTAAGAAGGACAGGATCGGCGGCACTTATATCCCGAAGAATCTGGATGATGCCCTCGCCGAACTCGATAAGAGAATTGAGCCGGCTTCACGCATGAAAATACGGGCTCTGCCCGAGGACAGCGTCTGCACCGAATTGCATTTCAGGCTGGGCAGCTGGATGATTGCCAACTGGAGTTTCTACGAGGGATCCCGTATCTCCCACTACCTCAAGAGTGCCGGCGTAACGTACCCCGATGACATGGCCGACTTCCTGCTGATTGCCTACCACCGGCGACTGAACAATATTCCGGTTAATATTCGTGATCTGGCCACCGAATTCAAAAGCAAACGAAAGCAGGAGCATCAGGACAGAATAAAAAAAGGTACTGTGGTGAAGGAAACAGTACGTAAAAGAAACTAATATGCTTACTTTTGTCCATCTAATCCAGGAAGTTGTTCCCTTCTAAACTGCACGCATTATGGAAAATCCGGAAATTGACCAACTCGACCGACAAATCCTTTCCAGACTTCTGGAAGACGGTAAAACGCCCTACACAGACCTCGCCAAACAACTGTTTGTATCCAGTGGAACGATCCACGTAAGAATGCGGAAACTGGAAAATACAGGTATCGTTCTTGGCTCCACGCTCATTGTTGACTATTACAAGCTCGGGTACACCATCACTGCATTCCTCGGTATTTACCTCGACAAGAGTTCATTATATGGTGAGGTAGCCCTGCGCCTGAAGGAGGTAAAAGAGGTGGTTGAAGCCAATTATATCACAGGTTCTTACAGCATTCTGGCCAAAATAATCTGCCGCGACACGAATCACCTCCACGAAATTCTCAGAAATAAAATTCAGCCCATCCCCGGTATCCAGCGCACTGAAACTTTCATTTCTCTGGAAGAAACCATCGGCCGAAGGGTCGAGTTTCTGGAGCCGGATAAGGAGGACTGATTTTCACGACTCACTTTCACAACGAATATAACATGGCAAGATTAACCACATTTTCGAGACTCCTGATTACCATAGCTATCGTAGCAGGTATCTTTCTGGGTGTCAAATATGTACTGAAACAAACGGGGATGTCGCCCGAAGGTCAGGCGGCTCAACAGACAGAAGCCCCTGCTCCAGGTTCCAGTCAGGAGGCCGGCACCGAAAATGGCGCCACACTTACCTTCACTGCACCCGCTTTCAACTACGCTCCCGCGCTGCCGGTTAATGGCAAACTGAAGGGTATTGTTGAACTGGGTGCCACTGGATTCAACTCTTTTATTATCAATGTTGACGCAAAAAAGAACTGGAAACTTGAAAAATCGGAGTTCGGTGTCAGTCTCGTCAAGGAAGGTCTGGCTACCGATGAAGATGTAAAAACAGGGCTCAGGCGCTATATTGCCGACATGGTGGCTTTCGGCGTGGGCGCACGCGATATTCACTTTATGGTGAGCTCGGGCGCGCGCAAGGAACCCATTATGCCGAAAATCGAAGCTGCCCTCAAAGCTATGGGTTATGTCGTGAATGTTGTTTCTCCTGAACAGGAAGGGCAATATGGCCTGAAGGCTGCACTGCCATCTTCATTCTACAAATCAGGCTTTATGGTTGACATCGGCTCGGGCAATACCAAAATTTCATGGTACCCCAACGGAGCTATTGAGCTGCCCGGAGCTAAATATTATCAGAATAACCTCACTGCCGAACAGGTAGCTCAGGAAGTGAAAACCAAAGCCGCTCAGGTCCCGCAGAACCTGCGCCAAACCTGCTTCATCATCGGCGGTGTGCCGTTCGAACTCGCCAGGCAAACGCGCAAGGACAAAGAACGCTACACGGTGCTCAAGGCTCCCGGTGAATACAAGGCGGAGGGTGCCAAGCAGCAGGCCGGACTCAATATCTACAACGCTATCGCTGAAACGACTGGTTGCAAACAGTTCGTTTTCGACTGGGATGCCAATTTCACTATCGGCTTCCTGCTGGAGTTGTAGTCCGGTATATCTTTATCCACAACTGCCCGGCGTGTTTCTCCCACGCCAGTTCCATATCTTCAGCCAGGCGACGCTCCGTCTCCTGGCTGAAATCGTTGGAAACGTTGGTGATGAGTACCTGCCGATTTCTGTCTGGGTCATACGCCGTAAACGTCCGTTTATCTCCGTCCAGCTCCACCATCTCCCCGCTGTTCAAAACGGGAAAGGCAGTACCCGTTTCTGAAAAGTCGGTCCCGGTTTCATCCAGCCAGACAACTGCTTCCCGCCGCAAACCGTGAAACTGCCTGTGTATCACGGTGCAGTCCCAATCGTTGGAAATACCGAACGGATATATCCAGTAATGGCCACTGAACAATACCAGAGCCAACAGCAGGGCTGCTATTTTTTTCTTCGTTACTGAAATTGAAGGCTCGGCAGTCAGCAGGGCGATAACCAGCAGACTGAATGAAAAGAATACCGGCAAAAAATACCGGTGAGCCGACAGGTTACGGTACAGCAGGGCTGAAGGCGTCAGAAAAATCAGCAAGCACAAAAACAACAAAGCCCACTCCCGGTTCCCCGCATACAACGACGCAAGTTTTGTCCTGTTCAGCCACAAAAGCAGGGCAAATAGCAGCCACACCCCTGCCCTCCCGAAGTCAAGCCAGCGCCAGCCAACTACCAGTATGTTTCTTCCCAAACCGGACAGATCTGTGTGCTGAAATGCCGCAGCCCACGGCGAATCCGGGTGATAGCCCGTCCACCCGGTTGCATGCCAGTGCCAGTACAGGAATACAACTGCCAGTATGCCCCCCGGTACGTAGGCTGCCAGCGTACGGAAAGCACGGTTGAAGGAAAACAATGGGCCTGCGAGCAGCCACAACTCCCAGGTACCGAGCGCAGCAGCTGTCATCATGCCCCGCATGCTGCTCACGGAGAGCAGCAAGACCCCCAGCATTCTTGTCGCACTCACACGACTGACATGTCCGTGTACAACAAGCAGAAAACCGGAAAAGACAAGCACATCCGGACTGCAAAGAATATGCTGGGTGAACCAGACCGGATCGGCTGCAAAGACAGGAAATACGAACAGTGCGAGCGTCCTGCTCCCAGCCGTCCTGACAGTAATCCTCCAGAGCAGCTCCAGATTCAGCCATATAAACGGAAACATGGCCCAGTGACTGACAGCAAGCGACTTGCCAAATAGTGTCCAGCAAACAGCCAGGTAATAGCCCAGCGCAGGAGGATGCCCGGAATCAATTGTTACTGGCAGGGCGCTCCATCTCAGTCCGTTTTCATAAAAAAAATGAGCGTGTTTGGAGGCAAGCTGCACGGTGTCCCAGAAGAAAGGGTCGTTCTGTACAAACAAAACGATTCCCCATGCGATGAGCGCTGATATGATGCTGTCCGTTTTCTTCACTGATACAAGCTCTAACAAAAGTAGCTACACAAAAGGACAAACCCAGTTGTGTAGCTACAAAAAGATGCAACCAAATCCGGAGACCGGCTGCACCCTATAAAACAGAATAATCTCCGGATCCTTATTTCTTGAAGTAGGAGCTGGCATTTTTACCGCCACCTTTAACTACTTCAAGACGCTTTTTGAACTCGGGAGACAATACCTCGTCGTCTTTGCGGGCATAAATCTCGTTCAGGGCTATGAGTGTATTGACGTCGTTGGCGTCAATTGATTCCGCTTTCTGGAAATAAGGGAGTGCCTGATCAAACAGGGACATTACCTCATTCCTCATGGATTCCATTTTCTTCAGACCGGCTGAAGAGTAATCTTCGGGCAGTGCGTTCATCTCCTGTGTGCGAACGGCCGCCTTGTTGTAGTAGAGTGCACCGAGCGAGTAGTTGGCATCCAGGTAGCCCGGGTTCTGCTTGACAGCTCCCTCGTACTGCTGTTTGGCCAGATTGAAGTACTTGGTTGCATCTGCATCGTTCTTGTCCTTCAGGGCTCCCTGATAGAGGTTGTCGTAAACGTTGCCCAGTGTAACATACAGTCCGACGTTGGTCGGTTCTTTGGCAATGGCCTCCTCCAGACGACTGGTGAGATCAGACAACTTGCCCGCCTTCAGATAGGCATTGATTTCTGCAAACAGCAGGGCTGTGTCATCCGGGAACTTTTTACGGCCCTCTGTGAGCACGATATTGGCACCAGCCTCGTCTTTCAGTTCCATCTTGCAGTTGTAGATGCCCTCATACACCGCGGGGTTATTCGTCCCAGCCTTGTACAAACGATCGTAGAAGGGAAGCGCATCGCTGCACTTTCCAGCCATGGTGGCGATCAGACCAGTAAAGTAAATCTGGTCTTCGAGCTGCTTGGGATCATCGAGCGGACTCTTTTTCTCATTCACTTTCAGGATATCGTGTGCTTCGACTGAAGCTCTGAAAGCATTGAAGGATTTTTCATACTCCTTGAGTTCGTACTTTGCCACCGCGCTGTTGATAACGTGGGGCGTTACTTCCTCGATTCCCTTTACCGCGTCACTCTTTTCGTACTTCTTTACACCCAGCTCATAGGCCTTTTTGTAGGCATTAAACGCCACCAGCGCATCATTATCGCCAGTTAGCGGAGCTTTGGGGTCAATCATTCTGCGAGCAAGATCGCGTTGCAGAATAGTGTTGTAAATATCCCCTTTGGACTGCCAGGTGGAGCCCAGTGCCTGTGCATCAGGCAGTTTGACAGCCTGTTCAATTTTATCCTTTGCCTCCTGCAACTTGTCGGAGTTACCCTGAGGATCAATGTTGTAGGCAGTAAGTGCCTTGGCCGCAGCCTTGGCGAGCTTCAATCCTTCCTCCTGTGCCTGAGCCAGATTGAATGTGAGCAGAAAACCCAGGAGCAAAAAAGAGACTTTTTTCATGGTGTTGGTATTGTTTATGATTTGTCGCTGTGCGGCCGGAATCGGACTGCACTCCTTGTCAGACGAAAACCGGCTATGAATGGTCATTAACGGGCCGTTAATTTGTACCCGTTTAAATGTTAAAATCACTCTTTTTCACTCGTTTCCTGCGCAGCATCTCCAATTTCTGTCTCAACCTCCACGGAGGTGGCCACTACGGTGACATCGGCAATACTGTCCTGCTCGTCCAGACGAATCAGTTTAACACCCTGGGTGGCTCTCCCCATCACGCGAAGGTCATCTGCCCCTGTTCTGATGGTGATCCCGCTGGTTGTGGTTATCATCAGGTCATCGTTGTCTGTAACGGTTTTGATAGCCACCAACTGACCGGTTTTAGCGGTGACATTGAGGGTTTTTACGCCCTTTCCACCCCTGGTCTGCACGCGATAATCTTCCAGCGCCGAGCGCTTGCCAAGTCCGTGCTCTGAAACGACAAGGATACTGGTTGTAGTATCTTCAGGATCAACACAAACCATGCCTACCACTGTGTCTTCCTCTTCCACCCAGATTCCCCTCACTCCTGCTGCAGTTCGGCCCATGGAGCGCACGTCAGATTCGTTAAAGCGAATGGCTTTGCCGCTTCTTACAGCAAGTATGATTTCATTTTTGCCATTCGTCAGTTTGGCTTCGATAAGCGCATCGTCATCATTGATACCAATGGCGTTGATACCGCCCTGTCTGGGCCTGGAATACTCCTCCAGCAACGTTTTCTTGATTTGTCCGCGTTTGGTACAGAAGATGATATAGTGGTTATTGATAAACTCCTCATCATCCAGTTTGCGCACAATGATATAGGCCCTGACGCGGTCCTCCTTGGGGATGTTGAGCAGGTTTTGAATCACCCTGCCTGCAGTTGCCTTTCCTCCCTCAGGAATTTCATATACTTTCAGCCAGAAACAACGGCCGCTTTCGGTGAAAAGCAGGATTGTCTGGTGATTGGTGGCCGTGAACATGTGTTCCACGAAATCCTCTTCGCGCGTGCGCACGCCCTTGGCGCCCCTGCCCCCGCGGGCCTGAGCCCTGTACTCGGAGATGGAAGTCCGCTTGATGTAGCCGGCATGACTGATGGTAATCACCACCTCTTCGTCTTCAATCAGGTCTTCGATACTGATATCGGCTTCGTCTATCTCAATAGCTGTGCGGCGCTCGTCGCCGAAACGATCCTTGATTTCTGTGGTTTCACTCTTGACGATTCCGCGTTGCAGACCTTCATCGGCGAGAATTGCCTTGAGTTCAGCTATCTTTTTCAGCAGTTCTTCGTATTCAAGTCTTACTTTGTCGCGCTCCAGTCCGGTGAGCTGCTGCAGCCTCATGGCCAGAATCGCCCTTGCCTGCAATTCAGACAGACCGAATTTGCTCATGAGCCCTTCGCGGGCCTCTTCAGCATCTTTTGAAGCGCGAATAAGGGCAATAACCTCATCCAGATGATCGAGGGCGATGAGCAGGCCTTCCAGGATATGTGCCCTTTCTTCCGCCTTGCGGAGTTCGTATTTTGTGCGCCTGACTATTACATCAAGCCTGAAACGGATGAACTCCTCGATGAGGTCCTTCAGGTTGAGGGTTTTGGGACGGCCATTCACCAGCGCTATGTTGTTGATGCCATAGCTTGTCTGCAGCGGCGTCAGTTTGTACAGCTGACTGAGTATGACATTGGCGGCAGCATCTCTTTTCACTTCTATGACAACGCGCACACCTTCCCGGTTCGACTCGTCGCGCACATCGCTGATACCTATAATTTTCTTCTCGTTGACCAGTTCGGCAATCTTGGCAATGAGCATGGCCTTGTTAACCTGATACGGAATCTCGGTCACAATAATTGCTTCATGTCCTCTGGTATCCGTTTCTATTTCCGTTTTGGCGCGCACCACACAGCGGCCACGGCCTGTACGGAAGCCCTCACGCACCCCGCTCAGTCCGAAAATAATGCCACCTGTCGGAAAATCGGGAGCCTTCACAAACTCCATCAGCTCATCCACGGTAATCTCCGGGTTATCCACCGCTGCCATGATAGCATCACAAACCTCCGAAAGGTTGTGGGGCATCATGTTGGTAGCCATGCCCACTGCAATGCCCGAAGCACCGTTAACCAGCAGGTTGGGAATTTTGGTTGGCATAACCGTCGGCTCTTCCAGCGAATCATCAAAATTCAGCTGAAAATCAACAGTTTCCTTGTCCAGGTCACCTACTATCTCGTCGGAAATACGTCGAAGGCGCGCCTCGGTATAACGCATGGCCGCCGGACTGTCGCCGTCCATGGAACCGAAGTTACCCTGTCCGTCCACCAGCGGATAACGCAGACTCCAGTCCTGCGCCAGACGAACCATGGTGTCGTAAACAGAAGCATCGCCGTGCGGGTGGTACTTACCCAGTACCTCACCCACAATACGGGCAGATTTCTTGTAGGGTTTGTTGTAGCCCAGACCTAGCTCCAGCATACCATACAGTACACGACGGTGAACCGGTTTCAGGCCATCACGAACGTCAGGCAAAGCGCGGCTGACGATAACTGACATGGAATAGTCAATATACGCGACTTTGAGTTCGTCTTCGATATTGATGGGAATAATCCTCGAATCTTGCATACTCGTCTGGTTATCCGGCAGCGGGAGGTGTTAATTTTGGTTAGATGTTACTGCCAAATCGGAGGGCGAAGGTAAGCTGTTTGCCTGAATTAATCTTAATTTCACAGGGATTTTAGGAAGTGAAAACCACGTTTGACAAAGCCCTGACGTTCATAGAACGCATGTGCCTTTTCGTTGGTCAGCCAGGCATCCAGCATGATGGTGACACAGCCCTCTGTACGGGCCAGCTCCGTGACGAACTCGCTCAGTATAGTGCCTATTCCCCTGGACCGGTATGCCTCATCCACTACCACATTGTCCATTTCCAGGTACTTTCCGCTGTAAAATTTGGTGGTAACCCATACACCCGACAATCCAACACACTGATCGCCGTCGTACACCACTGCCATGCGATACCCGTGCGCGATCATATCCTCAAGGCACGCTTCTATATATTCGTCGGTGAGCGTGACATTCAGTTGCCTGAGCAATGGCGACAACGCCATCATTTCTTCCCTCGTTTCAATAATTTTGCAGCTGTATTGCATTACTTTTGTGTTCATGTTACCCTTGAGAATTACGCTCCTGCTGATGTTGCCCGGCTTTTTGTCGGCCCAGAAACTCAACAAGTACTGGATTGAACTCGCCGACAAGGCCAACTCCCCTTTTTCTGTGAACCGACCCGCCGAGTTCCTGTCGCTGCAGGCAATCGAGCGCCGCGAGAATGCCCGTATTCCGGTGGACGAAACTGATCTGCCAGTCAATCCTCACTATGTCAGGACTATCGAGGCAAACGGCGTGCGTATTCACGGAACCTCGCGCTGGCTGAACGCAGTGAGCGTGATTGCTGATTCCTCCTCGGCTTTCAGCCTTTCAAAACTGCCTTTTGTGAAAAAGGTTCAATATCTCGGGCCTCATCTGAAAATAAGGAACCAGCCAAACCAGCCCGCCAAAAAGCGCAGTTCTTACACTGACTACCCCAAACCGGGCGGCGAGGATAATCCGTGGGGGTATGCTACGCTGCAGAACAGTCTGCTGGGCATTCCCGTTCTGCACGCTGCCGGCCACAGGGGCCGGGGGATTCGCATTGCCGTAATGGATGGCGGATTTACCGGGACTGATACCCTGCCTTTTTTCGACAGCGTGGCACTGAGTGGCAGACTTGTCGTCGGAAGAGATTTTGTGGAACTCGATTCAAGTCTGTTCGAGAGTGCTCACCATGGAACCTCTGTCCTGTCTGTCATGGCCGCCTGCCTGCCGGGGTATTTCACCGGTACTGCCCCCGAGGCCACCTATTACCTGCTAAAAACAGAAGACTCCGGCGGCGAATTCCCTGTAGAGGAGGCAAACTGGGTGGCAGGTGCCGAATGGGCCGACAGCGCAGGGGTGCACATTATCAACGCATCCCTCGGCTATACTGCCTTCAACGATCCGGGGCTCGGACATTTTTACCCGGAACTCGACGGAAAAACAGCCATTGGATCCAAAGGAGCGGCAATAGCAGCCTCCCGGGGAATGATTGTCTGTAACAGCGCAGGAAACGAAGGCGACGGAACCTGGCGTCATATAGGTGTGCCCGCCGACGCACAAGGTGTTATCGCCGTGGGCGCCATGGACGATTCCGGCAACAGGGCATCTTTCAGCTCGGTTGGTCCATCCGCCGACGGACGTATCAAGCCGGATCTCATGGCGCCGGGCGACATGGTGGTGGTGGCAGGCGAAAAGGGTATTGACCTGGGACTTTCCAGCGGCACCTCTCTCGCCTCTCCCATGCTGGCTGGCAGTATAGCCGCGCTCTGGAGCGCTTTCCCCGAAAAAACCGCCGCTGAAATAACCGATGCTGTATTCGCCACCGCTGATCAGGCACTGGAACCTGACAACAACCGCGGCTACGGCCTGCCCGATATGACGCAGGCGTGGCTTCAACTCGGCGGATTTAATAAACAGGAAGCTCCCTGCTCGTTTGACAGACTGAAAGGCGAACTGGTTGTACTTCTGAATTTCCAGCCAACCCGGGGATTAAAAGTGGAGTTGCGTGGTCAGTCTGATCAGATTATCCGTGATTATTCGGTTCAATTCAGCAACAGACAGCTGCCAACCCTGACACTTGGCAATCTGGTTAATCTGCCGGCAGGACTTCATCACCTGATGCTGAGCGACGGCCCTGAGCGGCTCCTGTGCACTTTTGCTGCCACCCCTTGATTTAAATTGGGTTGCAGATTCAGATTGTTTCATATTTTTACCCTGAAAAAGAATTCTGCACTTGTCCGTGCCGGCAATGCAGTACAACATGCTGATTTTATGAAACACCTGACCCTCGTACTCTCCCTGTTAACCGCTTTCCACCTTTCTGCCCAAACGCCAGCTACCCAGACCATACGCGGCATTGTGCAGGACAAACTCACCGGACAATCGCTGCCCGGAGCCAGTATTACGGTAACTGATACAAAAATTGGCACCGTAAGCGACTTGAACGGCGCATTTGTACTGAAAGATATTCCCATTGGACGCGCAGGTATCCGGTGCCAGCTGATAGGTTACGAGCCATACTCCCTCGACGGAATCATCCTCACCTCCACCAGGGAGGTATTTCTGGAGATCAGTCTGAACGCCGGATCCATCAAGGGTGATGAAATTGTGGTGAGTGCTGCCAAAAATGCTTTCGAAGCGGTCAATCCGCTCTCTGTTGTCAGCACACGCTCCTTTGTAGCCGAGGAAACCGACCGCATACCTGCCGGCATCAACGATCCGGGGCGTGTAGCGCTCTCATTTCCCGGCGTAAAGCAGGGCCCGGATGAAACGGAGAACACGATTATCGTACGCGGGAACTCGCCCGTGGGCATACTCTGGCGCGTGGAAGGCATAGATATGCCCAACCCCAACCATTTTGCCCTGATCGGTTCGTCTGTAGGTGGTGTCAACGTATTCAGCGCGCAACTGCTGGCCCGATCCGATTTTTCGTCAGGCGGTATGGCTGCGGAGTACGGAAATGCCATCTCCGGCGCTTTTGATATTCATTTCAGACAGGGAAATCTCGAAAAAAGGGAGCACAGGGTGAGAATTGGACTGATTGGCCTGGATTTCGCAACAGAGGGTCCGCTGAAGAAAGGCGCTTCCTCCTATGTACTGAACTACCGCTACTCTACCCTCGGGCTGCTGAGCAAATTCGGATTTTATCTGGTCGGCGAGAGAACAACAAACGATTTTCAGGATCTCTCCTTCAATCTGGCCTTCAAAACGAAAAACCCCAGGCTCAAGGCAACCGTGTTTGGCATCGGCGGACTCAGTCTGGAAGAGTACCTGCCTGTAACCGCAGCAGCCGACCGCGATCCGAAAATTTTCAACAACCGCGAGTTCCAGCACAAGCCTGCGAAAATGGGTGCCCTGGGTACTACCCTCACTTACATGCCCGATTCAAGGTCGTATCTCAAAGCGGTGGTGGCACTCATAGGCTCGGAAATCCGCCGCGAAAATGACACACTGGATGCCTCCAACAACCACTTCAGGTATCACACTGAACAGTTCACCGACAGGCGCCTTTCTGCCTCTCTCACTTATAATATTCGCTTTAACGAAAAAATCGGCTTCAAAACCGGGATGATTGCTCATCAGGTATTTTTCGATTTCACCCGCGATGTCATTCAGCTCCGGAGTATCAATAATATCAGCAACATAGAAAGAGGCGGCTCTGTCAGTGGTGATGGCAACACCCAGATCCTGCAACAATATGCACAGGGGATCTTCAAGCTGACTCCGCGGCTCACCGCCAATGTCGGCTATCACTTCCTGCAACTCAATGTAAACAAGAGCCGCTCATTCGAGCCGCGCGCCTCCCTGCAATACGCCATCGCCAACAATCAGCGGATCAGTCTGGCCTATGGTCTGCACGGACAGGCCCTGCCGCTGATGACTTATTTTTTCCGCGACAGCACGGGCTCATTTGTTAACCGCAACCTCAAACTGCTGAAAACCGACCACCTGGTGCTGGCCTATCATATTTTCACCGGGAGCCGGATGAAAATCAGTTTTGAAACGTATGCACAAAAAATCCGGAATGTACCGGTAGTTCCAGACCCCGAAAATAACTACTGGATGCTGAACAACACCAACGGATACCCCATTTTCAGGGTAGTCAGTGAGGGCCGCGGGCTTAACTACGGAATGGATGTGGCCGTGGAGAAAATGTTCACCAAATCCTATTATATCCTGGTGACGGGCTCCCTCCTGGGTGCCAGATTCCAGCCATTCAACGGGAAAACCTACAACTCCAGATGGTCCTCCGGATTCACCAGTTCCCTGACGGCAGGCAAAGAATTCAACTTCAGGAAAGGTCGCGTCCTTCAGATTGGTGGCCGTTGTTTATGGAGCGGCAACGCCCCCTACACCCCCTATGACCCGGTTCAGTCACAGATAAAGGGGACTTACGTGGAAAGCGAAGACATCAACTCGGCGCGAATCCCCAACTACTTCAGACTCGATACCAGGGTGCAGTACAGATACAATGCACCCCGGCTGGCAGGAAGTATCAGCCTGGATATTCAAAATGTTTTGAACAGAATCAATGCAACCGGTGTTGGTTATGATGCCGGCACCAATACTACTTACATCCAGTACCGGGGTGGCGGTTTCGTTCCCGTACTGGCATTTCAATTCGACTTCTGAATAAAAAACACAAAATGTCTGTTTCTGAAAAACTGCGCGCCCTTTTCGAATCCAAATCAAAGGCAAATCTCGAGGCCGGACAGGCTTTCCTGAGCGAAAATGCCCTTCGACCGGGGGTTACAAGCCTGGAAAGCGGGCTCCAATACGAAATCATCCAGGCTGGCGACGGACCAAAGCCCGGACCTACTCAGGTCGTAAAATGTCACTACCACGGTACACTCATTGATGGCAGGGTGTTCGACAGCTCTGTACAGCGCGGACAGCCGGCATCTTTCCCGCTTAACAGGGTTATTCCGGGCTGGACCGAAGCGCTGCAACTCATGGGCGTGGGCAGTAAGTGGAAACTGTTCCTGCCTCCACACCTGGCCTATGGCGACAGACAGGTTAGCGCCGAAATAGGCCCGAACAGTACGCTAGTCTTCGAGGTGGAGCTGCTGGGGATCGGATAGTTTTTTTTTCAGGTATTATACTTAAAACAGACTGGTCTGCGTTTAGTATTGGTTATCCCTGCAAAACACCTAACTACTCTGAACAGAATCTCGATCCATGGCAAGCGCAAACTACAAGATCCTGCTGGTGGAGGACGACCAGAATTTTGGTGATGTTCTTCGCTCCTATCTCGAAATGCACGACTACGAGGTAACCCTGGCTACCGACGGGGTTGCCGGCCTTGAAGCCTTCCGGAAAGGAAATTTCGACCTGTGTGTTTTCGACGTGATGATGCCGAGAAAAGACGGCTTCACGCTCGCCAAAGATGTCCGTGAGCGCAACAAGGAAATACCAATCATCTTCCTCACGGCCAAAACCATGAAAGATGACGTACTCCAGGGCTTCAAAATCGGAGCCGACGACTACATCTCCAAGCCGTTCAATTCTGAAGAGCTGCTGCTGCGCATTCAGGCTGTACTGAAACGCGCAAACAAAACTGCCGATCCCCGCGACGAACAGCGTGAGTACACCATCGGACTGTATCACTTCAACTACCCGCTCCGAATCCTTACGTTCAACGGGGAAACTTCCGGCGAAAAACAGTGGAAGCTGAGTCCCAAGGAAGCTGAACTGCTCAAGATGTTCTGCAAATACATCAATGACGTTACTCCCCGCTCGGAGGCGCTCACCAAAATCTGGAACGAAGATACCTACTTCACAGCGCGCTCCATGGACGTATTTGTTACCAAACTCCGAAAATATCTGGCGCTCGACAGCAATATCGAGATTGTTAATATACACGGAAATGGTTTCCAGCTGCTGGTGAAGGAATCAGCCGGTGTAGCCGGATAACGACCAAGCAGTAAATTCGTTCAACACCGCAGGGTTTATTAATTTTGTGGCTCTGAACGAACTGATTATGTCTTTCCTGCAACGTCTTTTCCAGCAATATACAGGCTTTCTGCGCAGCCTGAAGGTGGTGTATGTGATAAACAACCTGCTTAATGCGGGAAAATTGCTCCGGAATCGCGCACTTTACCAGCACTTCGGTGTATCCAAAAGTGTGTTCAGTCCGATTGGTTTCAGCGATTTCAAGGACAATCCGCACTCAGACGAGGCGCCCTGGCTCGACAGGCCGGAGCGCCTCGCTCTTTTGGAAGGCAACGAAGCATTCAGTCGTTTTTCCCCGGAACTGCAACAGGAAATCAGACGGTTTGAACGGGAGGGCTACATGATTCTCCGGCAGTTTTTCAGTCCCGGGGATACAGATCAGCTCAACAGCACGGTTGACGGCATGCTGGAAAGCGGGAAGGCAGGCTACAACTTCACCGGAAGAAAGATATTCAACCTGTGGGAAACCAGCGAACTGGCCCGCGACCGTTTCTTCAGAAATCCAGAGATGATGAAACTGCTCTCCTTCCTGCTCGGTCGCAGGGTTATTCCATTTCAGTCTCTCAATTTCACCCGAGGCAGCGAACAGCGGGCGCATTCAGACGCCATACACATGACTACACAGCCACAGGGATTCCTGATAGCCACCTGGACAGCACTGGAAGATATTGATGAAGGAAGCGGTCCGCTGGCCTATTACCCGGGAAGCCACAGACTGCCCTTTGTTTCTACCGAAGACTACCACTCCGGAAACAGTCGCTTTACCATCGGGAGCGACAGCAACCGCCGTTACGAGGACAGGATCGAGGAGATTATTGCAGAAAAAGGACTGGAAAAACGCGTATTTCTGGCCAAAAAAGGCGACGTGCTGATCTGGCACTCCAATCTGCTGCACGCGGGCACGCGCATCACACGCGAGGGCGCAACAAGACGCAGTATGGTATGTCACTATTACGCAGAAAATGCCATATGCTACCACGAGATGTCGCAGCGACCAGCCATTCTGCCGGTCTGAGTGCTTTAAACGCTGACAGCTCCGTTTTCTACTTCGAAAATACGGAAATCGCCCGGAAACTCCCGGATAACAGCTTCTATTCTGAGCCGCTGTGTGTCAGTAATAAATACCTGTCCGAAATCTCGCTCAAGCAGCAGCCCAACCAGGTGCCTGACGCGGTTCTCATCCAGTTTGTCAAAAATATCGTCGAGCAGCAGGATTGGTGCCGTGCCGGTACTAAGCCGGAGTGCCTCGTATTGCGCAAGGCGCAAAGCCAGGAGAAAAGATTTGAGCTGTCCCTGCGAGGCGAACCGCTTCACCGGGAGATCATTCATGAAGAGGCGCAGATCATCCTTGTGAACACCGGCTGTTGTTCGCTGCAATACCCTGTCTTTTTCGAGATTGGCGGAAAGCAGGCTTTCCATGGATTTTTCCTCCAGGTCAGACTGATAGGCAACACTGACGCGCTCACGGCTGCCCGAAATGGCAGAATAAAAATCCGAAAAAAGCGGAATGAGGGTGGTTTCAAATGCTTTTCTGTGTGAAAATACCACTGCAGCGGGACCGGGCATCTGCCGGTCTATGCTCTCGAGCAGGGCAGCATCGAAGCGATGGTGTTCTGCAAACGATTTCAGCAGGGCGTTTCTTTGTCTGAGCAGGGCGTTGTAAGTCATCAGACTACCCAGATAGGATGCCGAGTTCTGGGAGAGCGTGGCATCAATAAACCGGCGGCGATCTTCACTGCCTTCCTGAACAAGGGCTACATCATCCGGAGCGATCATTACCACCGGAAAACGGCCGATATGATCCGAAAGCCGCTCGAGTACATTACCGTTTCGTTCAAACTCCTTGGATTGTCCGGCCAGGAATTTGGCCACTATTTTAGCCTGATCTCCTGATTCCATTTCAAAATGGCCTTCAACCCGATAGAACGACTCTTCGTGGCGTACCAGATTGCGGTCGCTGAGGCCCGAGTGGCTCTTGCAAAGACACAGCAGATGAATGGCATCCAGCACATTCGTTTTCCCCATTCCGTTCAGGCCCGTCAGACAATTGAGGCGCTGCGAGAAGTCGAGATGCTGACTCTCGTAATTTTTGAAGTTGGTCAGTTTGAGCCGGGAGAGAAACAAATCAGGACGGATTCGCGCAGTTAAATATCCACTGTATCCCGTACTTGTCTATACAGGATCCGAAAAAAGCTCCCCAGAAAGTTTCCTGCAGCTGGGAGGTGATTACGCCTCCATCCGAGAGCAAACCGAACAGGCGCGACGTTTCTTCGCGGGAGTCTGGCTCAATACTGATGTGAACATTATTGCCAGTCTCCACCCTGAAACCCATTGATTCGGGGGCATCCGACCCCATCAGAACATGTCCGCCGAGGATGGGGAGTTCTATATGCATGATCAGATTCCGCTCCTCATCGGGGAGGGTATTATCGGGTATGTCGGAGAAACGCCTGATACCATCTCCCCCGAACTCACCGCCAAAAACAGACTGATAAAACCTGAATGCCTCTTCAGTGGAACGTGCAAAATTCAGGTAGGTTGACACTCTTGCCATGCTTGCAGATTGAAAGTGGTGCTTATTTTTTGGAGAGGAATCGGATTAATGCAAGGCGGATATCGTTTCGGATATCGTTCCTGTCTTTTGCATCAGGTTTAATAATGACCGGAATATCGGAATTGGTTGGTTTCCCGTCGGCATCGGTGGATGCCTTCAGAAAGGCCATATTCGCTTCATTGCCCGTCAGCAGAAACTCCGGAAGCGTTATTCTGTACATTTTGTTTTCATCCAGTTCTTTTCCGGCTACATTCCATTTGCCTTCACCGGTTCTGACAATTTCCCGAAGCTGCAGATAACCGCCGTTGCCCCTGTTGTTGTAACCGGCATCGAGGGTCTTTTTCAACAGACTTCCCCGCATTTCAACCTCCAGTACCGCTCCGCCAAAAGGCATCATCCTCGCGACATCCAGTTCGGACAGTTTTCCGGACAGTACATCATCTATGCGTATAGAGCCGCTGTTGAGAAAAGCTGCATCGGGATTGTTTCGGGATGCCGACATCATGGCGCCCGTAACAATCTGTCCCACAGCTACCTGCTGCTGGCGGATGACAGACTCACGACAATCCAGTGGCTCTTTCAGGTCGGTAATGATGCGTTTGGAATCAATACCGGCAGCTGAAAGCGCATTTTCGCGGATAGTCTCCCACTTTGACACGACAGCTGCTGTTTCCGGTTCTTCCGGGAGCGCAGCATCAATCTGCCTCAGTTCAGATTTAACAGATACCGCCTTTTTTTGTTTGTCAAAGTGCAATGTGTGTATGTAAACCGTTTTTGCATTGGCGTCAGCCTTGGCCACAGTTGTATGACCAATCTGGAAAATCATGTTGCTGTGATCATGGCCACCCATTACAAGCGGAATTTGCGGCAAAAAGCCGGCCAATTTTTTGTCATCGGCAATATTCAGGTGTGTAATGGCTATCACAGCATCCGTTGCAGGCTGTAAAATGCTGTAACTTTCACGGGCCTTGGCCTCCCAGTCGGTGTAGGAAACCCACGGTTTCTTTCCCGTATTGATGACTGCTGCGAACACACCGAGGTTAAGGGTTGTTCCGTCGGCGTCTGTGAAATTCAGTATTCTGGTGTCCTTGCACTCGGAAACCGAGCCGTCGGACTTTTGCTGATAAAAGGGTTTAAGCACCTCTGCCCCACCCTGAACGGCCGTCTGGGGTTTCATGCGAAGATTTCCGCCCAGCCACTCAAAAGATGATTCGTTCATCCTTTCCTGCAAATCCTGCTGATCGTAGTCAAACTCGTGGTTGCCAAATACAACCATATCCAGACCCAGCGTATTAAGGGTTTCCACCATATGCCGCCCTCTGATTCGCTTGTTCTCGTATTTCAGCGAACCAGTGATGGACGGACTGATGAAGTCGCCGGCGAGGATAGTCAGCGTGTTGGGATTTTTGGCCAGCAGCTCCCTGCGGAGCGAAGCCACCCGAGCAAGACCACCCCGGTTGTCGGCGCCCGGACTTATTTCATAAACATCATTCATGTGCAGAATCACCACCTCGATATGCCCGTCATCGCCACCGGAAACGGCAGATTTGTCTTTCAGAATCCCGCAGGATACCGAAAAGAGAAGAGCAGAAGCAAAAACGAGGCGAATTGCCTGACAAGAAAATTTGAGCATTTTGGCGGAATTTGCGGAAATTAGCGCGAAGATAGAAATTTGTCGGGTATTTTGCCGACATACTTGCTCTTTCCAACCGCTGAATGCAAGAAAATTCAGGTTTATGAACCAAAATAACTCCACCACACCGCCAGTTCTGTGGCAGCCCGATCTGGAAACCCAGGACCGCAGCCATCTGTATCAGTTTATGAGATGGCTTCACCGTGAAAAAAATCTGTACTTCGAAGACTACCACGCCCTCTGGAAATGGTCCTGCGATTTCCAGGCCGATTTCTGGGAAAGTCTCTGGATTTATTTCCGGATCATCGCGCACTCGCCTTATGAAACAGTACTTGAAAATTCGGGAATGCCGGGTGCCCGATGGTTTGAAGGCGCCACGCTCAACTATGCCGAGCATGTTTTCAGGGGGAAGAGTTCGGAGTATCCCGCCATCGTGTTTCAAAGCGAAATACACGGGATGCAACAAATTTCGTGGGATGAACTGGAGCAGCAAACCGCTGCATTTGCAGCATTCCTGCGGTCTGCGGGTGTTGAAAAGGGTGACCGTGTGGCTGCCTACCTTCCCAACTCTCCACATGCCATCGCCGCAGCACTGGCGTGTATGTCCATCGGTGCCGTCTGGTCGTCCTGTTCTCCCGACTTCGGCGCTTCGAGTGTGGCCGACCGCTTTGTTCAGATACAACCCAAAGTGCTGATTGCCGTTGACGGGTACTCGTACGGCGGAAAATCATTCGACAAAACCGGGGAGGTCGGTCTGCTCTGCCATTTGCTCCCTTCGGTTACACGGATCGTACTGATTCCCTGGTTGAGACCAGGTACAATCCCGGCCGTTAATCACACACAATCGCAGAAATCAGTCCTTTGGGATGAGATTCAGTCCGATTTCAGCGCCTCCGGACTGGAATTCACGCCCCTTGGATTCTCCCACCCCGTTTGGGTGCTTTACTCCTCAGGTACTACGGGCAACCCGAAAGCCATAACCCACTCGCACGGAGGCAACCTCCTGGAGCACCTGAAGTACCTGCATTTCCACAATGATGTACACCCGGGAGAGCGCTTCTTCTGGTACTCCACCACTGGCTGGATGATGTGGAACTTCACCCTCGCGGCCCTCCTCGCACGCGCAACCATCGTGCTGTACGACGGAAGCCCGGGCTATCCGGATCTAAATGTACTGTGGGAACTCACCGGGAAGGCCCGAATTACACATTTCGGTACCAGTGCGCCCTTTCTGGTAAGCTGCATGAAAGCCGGACTCTCACCCGGAAGCCAGTTCGACCTGAGCAGTCTCAGAAGTATCGGATCAACCGGTTCGCCGCTGCCGCCCGAGGCCTATGGCTATGTTTATGATCAAATAAAAAATGATGTGTGGCTCTCCAGCATGGCAGGAGGAACCGATGTTTGTACCGCCTGGGTGGGAGGAAATCCTTTGCTGCCGGTATATCAGGGCGAGATCCAGTGCATTTGCCTCGGTTGCGCCATGGAAAGCTGGAATGAGGAAGGAGTGCCGGCAGCAGAAGGTGAAGTGGGAGAAATGGTGGTCACCCGCCCAATGCCTTCCATGCCTGTATTCTTCTGGAACGACCAGGATGGCAGCAAGTACCAAAGCTCCTACTTCGAACAGTACCCGGGAGTATGGCGACACGGCGACTGGATCAAAATCACCGATAGAGAATCCGTGGTGATTCTGGGCCGCTCCGATGCCACCCTGAACAGACAGGGCGTCCGAATTGGTACCGCAGAAATATACCGCGCGCTCGATCAGATACCGGAAATCAAGGACTCTCTCATTATCAACCTCGAAAAGCCGGACGGTACTGACTGGATGCCCCTGTTTGTACTGCTCAACACGGGCGCCAAACTGGATGACACGCTTGCAGGCAAGATAAAAAACGCACTCAGAACAACTTACAGTCCGAGACACGTACCGGACACCATTATAGAAGTACCGGATATACCATATACCATTTCCGGAAAGAAGATGGAAACTCCTGTCAAGAAAATCTTTCAGAAGCGACC
>CAIYFY010000261.1 GCA_903925535.1 uncultured Bacteroidota bacterium
CCAAAATAATCCTCAACCTTAACCAAAACCACAGAAATATCCTCTCACTCCTCTCTTACTGGAATTTTTACTCCTGATCTTTTGGTAGAGGGGGTGCGGAAGATGCGATTGACCGCTAACCTCACTGTCAACTTCTAACCATCAATCACTATGACTATTATCGGCATTCTCGACCTCGTAATCGGATTATTTTTCATCTATTTCGTCTTCAGTGTTATTTGCTCTTCCATAGTGGAGGTAATTGCACAGTTCATGCAATGGCGCAGCAAGGAACTGGAACTATGGATTAAGGACAATTTTAAAACTCAGGAACCTGTAACCGGACAAGGCGAAGTTACTGGCGAACATGCATCCAGTGACAAGAGCCTGGGTGAGTCCTTACTGCAGCACTACCTGATCAGAGGACTATCGCACCGTAAAAAGGGAGCTGACTACATTCCTGCCAACATATTCTCTTCCACTTTTTTCGATCTGGTGTACAACGGCTTTCGAAAGCAGGAGAGTAATTCGGCACCATCCGAAACGTACAATAGTGAATCCTTAAGGTTAGCTATACAAGGCAACAAGTTGCTATCAGAGGAACTTAAAAGATACCTTTTACAGGCTATAAATGATACACCGGACAGCCTGCTGCCAGTGAAACAACGGCTGGAGGACTGGTTCAATGCTGGTATGGATCGCTTGTCTGGCAACTACAAGAACAAAATTCGAACCTGGACCCTGCTGATCTCTTTCGCCGTCGCTATAGCGGCCAATGTGGACACAATTGCCCTTAGTAAATACCTGAAAGAGAACTCAGAAACCACAGGAAGAGCTATCGTGGAAGTCGCCAGGCAAGCCACGCAGGACAGTCTGCTTTATAAAGAAGCCCAACAAACCAGTGCAAGAATTACATCAGTGGCTACAAACTCTGACAGTGCCCAGGCTATAATAGATAGTACCCTCATTAAAATTAAGCGCAGTAAAGAGCGCAGTATGGCCCTCGTTCAGTCGCTGAGCGAAACAGGTCTGCCACTGGGATGGGAGCAGGATGGTCCACGCCTGAAGTCCATATTGCTCAAGGATTCAGAGAAAGATAGTAAAGCAGACGAAGATGGTTCAAAGAAAGAGAGCACAGATAGCAGAGATACAACTGCACAAACGCTGGTGCCTTCTAACCACCCTACTCCGAACCAGCCAACCGGATATGGCTGGCTGCTGATGAAGTTGCTGGGAATCACCCTCAGCGCACTCGCACTGACTGTTGGAGCGCCTTTCTGGTTTGATATCATCAAGAAGCTGGTGGATTTAAGGGGTTCGGGGAACAAGCCGGCGGGAGAAACTAAGTAAGCACTGAAAAGAATGCAGGGGTGGGGATTCAGTGCAGCCGGTTCTGACGTGCCTTCATAAAATTCTTCTAAAGTAAATACCATGGAACATAAACCACGAATTTTCATCGGATCGGCCAGTTCGGGAATCCAGGTGGCCGAAAAATTAAAGGTTGAACTTTCAAACTGGGCGATTTGTGACACCTGGGCCCAAACGGGCGTTTTTGGTCTCAATAAAAATTACCTGGATCAACTTCTCGAACACCTTAATTTGTACGACTACTGTATTATGGTTGCAACAGGGGCTGACGAAACAACATCCAATGGTGTGACTCGGATCTCCCCCCGCGACAATGTGATTTTTGAACTTGGACTTTTCATGGGACGACTCGGCCGCGATCGCACTTTTTATGTCTTTGAAGAAGGTGCAAAACTGCTTTCTGACTTTGAAGGTATCACACTGCCAAAATTCCCTCGTCGGAAAGGCAAAGCCCAGGATAATGCCATCTCAGTTTGTGCAGCCAAAATAAAGGAACATATTGACAACCGTACCGGGATTTTTGAAGGCGGATTATTCCCCGCTGTACCTTTGGCATTTGGATATTTCAATAACTTTATCTCGGTAGTGTGCGAAAAATTAATTAACGTCAAAAGGGCAAAAATTAATGGCGTAGAAACCTCTATTACAGATTTCGAACTTCGCATCCTGATTCCAAACGATATTGTTGATGATATGAAAAAGAAGGTGGCCGCTGCCAGAAACATCAAGAACTGGGAGCTCATTTCGGTACAGGCTCCTGAAACAAGGTCGTACGATTTCTACGCAGATGTAGATTTTAGGGATGGGAAGGCCACTCTGAAAGACGTTCCTACCACCCTGCTGAGTCTTCGGCAAACGATTGTTGAATTCATGAAAATAACACAAATTGGAGAAAACCAGAAGCAAAGGATTGTTGAGATACGAGAAATTCTCCGCTTTAAATCTGTTTTGGAATACCTGATTTCAAAAAACTCCTACACGAAGGACTTTGTTAAAATTGAAATTGTAGATATTTGACCCTTCTCTTGAATAAAATGCAAAAATAAGATGCATCGCTGTTTCTGGATAACTGTTTTAATCTTCCTTATGTGGTCTTGCAGCAGTACAAACAAAATGCAGCCGCGCCTGAATCTTCCATTTCAAGAATACTCCGTCAAAAATCCGGTTGTACAGGAGGTGGATGAAATATATTCACTGCTTACATACGCTTTGGTGTACGCCAACTGGCAACCGGGATCAGTGCCGCGCAATTCTCGTCGGGGTTACAATATTGGTGCTGTGCTGGTAGATAAAAATAATCAGCCTGTATTTTACGGCCTGAACTGTATCAACTCAACCGAAAATGCAACGCAGCACGGAGAGGTACGTGCCATCACAAAGTATCTGGAGCAAAAGCGCTGTTTTAATCTCGACGGATATACCATCTACACTTCTCTGGAACCGTGCATCATGTGTGCTGGTATGATGACAATGATTGATATAGATCGCGTTGTTTATGGCCAGAAGGATGTGGATTTCAGTGACGGACTGGAGCGGCTTGCACTGGATTCGCGCGATTTTGGAGGTTATCCTCCATTCAAGCGAACTACCTGGGCCGATATTTCGCCAAGTGAATACCGTACCAGACTTGACAGTAACTATCAACATTTTCTGGCTACTGAACAAGAAAAATTTTTGGCGAAATTTCTTTCGAGTGCCACTGCCGAGCAGATTTTCAAAGATGCGTATGATACATTTTTAAACTACAAGGTCAGGAATATTCAAAACGAAATAGTATATCAGTACGCCAGAAATTTTTTTGAAGCAAACAAAGAGTATCCAAAACAAGAGTAGGTAACACACTGTGTTGTTCTTATATCAGTATAAAATGACGTTTCTCATGCCCTTGCCTTTGATCGCATCTTCCGCACCCCCTCTATCCAAAGATCAGGAATAAAAATTCCAGTAAGAGAGGAGTGAGAGGATATTTCTGTGGTTTTGGTTAAGGTTGAGGATTATTTTGGATCCATTGGGCAGGTGTAGTAAGTGAATGCCTACAAAAAGCTGAAAAACCCATCGAGTAGTTGGTGTTTTAGCAGGAAGACCTTTTTGATCCGGGATTGTGATTTCACTTTCTTGCAGCGTCTTTCGTAAGCGATGTTCCAGCGCGCAGTAAACCAGAAGACAAGTGGTCATCACAAACGCAAGGGCAGCAACACGTTCCGGCTTTCTCACAAAAAACGAAGATGCCACAATATTGGGGTCTTTAATGAATCTAAAGCCGCGTTCGACACTATGCTGTTCTTTATAGGTTTTTAGTAACTGCGCATCATCCTGAGCATTGTTAACGGCCTGATTGGTAGCTAAAATAAACAGACTGCGCCGGAATACTTCAGCGTCATAGCTCGCTTGTTGTACGTCTATTTCAGCCTGTATGCGATAGGTGATTTCAGGTTTCTCATCCGATTTGGGGCGGCCAGCCTGGGCGTATTTTTTTTGCTGTAGAATTTCTGATTTCGTAATCACATGCCAGTTCCATTGTTCAGACCATGTCAGTAGGGCCTGACGAGCATCTCCCTCGCAATGAAATTCTTGTTGTTCCAGTTTTTTAAGGGCCTTGCGGGCACTTTCTGATTCTTTTTTCAACTTCCTCTGAAGGCTGGCGGCCTCTCTATGGGCGGCATTTTGTGAGTGATACACCACCCATTGCTGGTCAACGCCTCCGTATTTGTAGGTGTAACTGCTGCTTTTATAGCCCTCAACGCCAATCTCTTCGAATTCACTTTCATCAAGCTCCTTTATCAACTCCGAGGCGGCCTTGAGTGTGGACGGAACCCGACTTATCCACTTCAAATTGCTGCTGGAAAGCCCTTCAATGGTCTCCTCGCAATATAACTTGCTGTCAGCCACAATGGTGACCAGTCCGGCTTCTGACTGAAGTTGTTGCCCAAACTCCAGGATTGCCCTGCGAAAAGATTCGCTATCACTACTATTTCCATTGAGAACCTCCATGTGCATCGGAATGCCGTTAAGGTGTTCACATATCATTTGGATGGTCACCTGTGGTAAGTCCGGACGATTATCCTTACTATATCCGTGGGTGATGTGCAAGCCATTTTCCACTGTTTGATCGCTATTGTACTGCCCATGTACACTGATCGTTGTGCTATCCAAATGACCACAATCAGGTTGATAATTCAATACGTCAAAAGTGCGCCTGCTCAGTTTGCTGAACAACAGCGTCAGTCCTTTTTCATACAGCGTGTCCAGGGCTCGACCCAGCCGATCATCATTGAAATGTTCGGCCGTTAAACCCGCACCAAGCAGAAACTCTACAGGCTTGTCCTGAAAAAAATGCGAAATCAGGTAAAGACGTTTATTGGCAAATCCCAAGCCATTCAGAATCATAGCTTCCAGCGCTTTGCCAGTACTAACAATTTGATCCGCACTTTCGCTGGGACAGTAAGCGTCTATAAGCTCACTTATCCCTATCTCACGGCACATGCCGGCCACCAAACCTAAATGATCCAGCGTTTTACTCGTGTATTCCTGTATTTCCATCCCACAAGAATACTCATATCTGCGGAATTATCCGTTTTTTGATAGTGGGGTGCGGAAGATGCGTTATAGTATATTTGCTCCAATAATATATGGCAATGAAAGAACCACTCAGCGTATTTATTTCCTATTCGCACAACGAAAAAGACAGGCCGCTGCTTGACGCATTCCGGAAGCATCTGGCTCCACTGGAGCAGAACGGCTTTATAAAAATATGGGAAGATGCCAAAATACAGGCATCCGACAAATGGGAGCAGGTTATCTTGCAACAGCTTGGGCAGGCCGATATTATGATATTTCTGGTGAGCAGCGACTACCTGGCGTCAAAATTTGTGGAGGAACATGAGGTTCCACTGGCGCTGAAACGTCATGAAGAAGGTGCCTGTAAAATTGTACCGGTGCTGCTGCGGGAGTGTTTGTATGGATTGACTTCCTATGCACAATATGAGTTTCTCCCCAAAGATCCCGCTGACAAGCGGCTGAAACCCGTGGATCAGTGGGACAATTCCGACAGACCCCTGGCTATTACAGCTGCCAGTTTGCTTGAACTCGTCAAGCATATCAATAGTGACCGGAACGCCGACAAAGATCGAAAAAAAGCGGAAGATCGCGGAATGGTTACCGACAGCGGCAAACACGCCCTGCGCGATGTAGTCCGTAACCTGAATATCACGGCCGAACTCAGTAATGTTCACCTGGTAAACTGCAACCGGCAAGAAGTGCGCGACCGTTTTGCACAGGGATTTGACGAAAGAGAGGGGCGCGGCGATAAAAACCACTACTATTTCATCAGTGCCTGTCCGACTCAAATGCCGCCTTCCGTTGGAGAGCGCATGATACACGAGTTACTCGGCGAACTGATTGAAAAAAGACCCGACGCCGTATTCCGGCAGACAGATGGAAGTAACAATGACCGCATCACACTTGAGTTACTCAAGCCGGGCTATAATTTGTCGGAGACCCTGAAAATGTTCAAGAGCAAGTGTGCCCGACTGTTCAAATGGGATGAAAGTACTTCTTTTGAGGATGGTCTGGCCGCCGGAAAGCTTCCTTTGCCCAGATATCAATATGCCATACTCCCGTTTTTTATCCAGAAGTCTGCCTGGAAAGATTTCATGCCAGACTTTTTCAGGTGGATTATGGAGCAATTCGACGGGCGAACCAGAGGGCCCAAGTGTCTGTTTTTCTTCGTGGTGTATCATGAAAAGCTTCATCTGGGTTGTGACGACAAATCAGCAGCTATCATCAAGGCACTGGACGAACTGTGCGAACAATATCTCGAGAAAAAAGACCCGGATTGTATCTCCAAAGGTCATCTTCACCCGCTTTACCCGGTCAGTGTCAGTGATTTAAACGAATGGCTGACTGAACTGGGAGAAAACAATCCGGCACGCCGCCGTCCTGTACTGGACACACTCGTCAGTAATCTCCCACCCGATGAAAAAGAGCAGTATCAAAAAGAACAGACCTTCAACATGGACCGGGTAGAACTGGTACAGGAGGTTGTTTTTGAACATTACAACAAATAAATAAAACACAAAAAGTATCGTTTTATCTTTGCAAAAAAGAAATATGCAGATACTGGGCAATGAAAATCACAGGATCATCCGGGGTGATGCACTGGAGGCACTCCGATCCGGTATCGAGGATTAATACGTAAAATCGGACTCAGGAGACTGGGGCTGGCAAAGGATCCAAAGTTTCCTGTATCGAGGAACTGATAAATATCGGAACGCTCTCGGAATGGTTTCACGAGTTGCAAAAACAGGGCCGTACTCCGGATGTCCTCCGCGAAATAATCACTCAAAGTAAAGTCGAA
>CAIYFY010000262.1 GCA_903925535.1 uncultured Bacteroidota bacterium
AACTGGTTTGCCGATTTCGCCAACAGGGAAATGCCCAAATTGCCTTCCTTTGCAGCCGATCCGCAGTTCAGAAGCTGGCTGGTGGAAGAGGGCTTCCCGCTCATGGTTATCAGGCGGGAAGGATTCGAACTGAGTACGCTGTTTCACCCGTTTTATGGCAGACAGACACTCTTCGTACCCTATTCATCTATCAAAAACTCAGTGCGTAAAGACGGCCCCCTCGGAGAATTCGTCAAATAAATATGGATACCGCAGAACTCATCAGACGCGTAAGGAAGGTGGAGATCAAAACAAGGGGTCTCGCCAGGAATGTCTTTTACGGAGGCTATCACAGCGCCTTCAAGGGCCGCGGCATGTCGTTCAGCGAAGTACGGCAATACCAGTTTGGCGACGATGTGCGCTCCATAGACTGGAACGTGACCGCCCGAACAGGTGACCCGCACATCAAAATATTCGAGGAAGAACGCGAACTGACTGTCCTCCTGATGGTGGATATCAGCGGATCCGCTTTCTTCGGCACCGGAAATATGCTCCGCCAGGAATTTGTCACTGAAGTGTGCGCAGCACTGGCGTTCAGCGCCGATGCCAATAACGACCGTGTCGGGCTTCTGCTCTTCTCCGACAAGGTGGATTACTACCTGCCTCCGCAGAAAGGCCGGCAGCATACCCTCAGAATTCTCCGCGAACTTCTGAACGTGCAGCCCAATAACCGCGGAACAAGCCTGGCCGGTGCACTCGGCTTCGCCAGGAATGTCCTCCGAAAGCGAAGTGTCTGTTTTATCCTGTCCGATTTCTGGACGGATAACTACGAGCAGCCACTGCGGGTGATGGCTCAAAGACACGATATCACCGGGATTCACTGCTGGGATTCTCTGGAAACCTCCATGCCCGATGTCGGACTGCTCTGTACCCGCGACGCCGAAACAGGAGCCCTGAACTGGATTGATACATCAGACCGGAATACGCGCGTACAATATGCGCGCGAATTCGGCAATAACCGCGCCCGAACGGCCTCTTTGCTCAGAAAGGCTGGCGCCGACTATCTGGGAATGGATACCAGGGCTGCCTATGGCACCGAACTGATGCATTTTTTTGAAAAAAGAGCCAAAAGATAGGAGGTTCACAGCATGAGAATACCCTGGTTCGTACTTCCTCTCGCAATCTTTTTCGCCACAACGGCTGCTGCCCAGTCGGCTCAGCTCAGCTCCGACAGCAATCTGGTGGAAACCGGCAGCAGGTTTGTTCTGCACCTGTCCGTCAAAGAGAAACCGGCCGGGAAAGCGGACTTCACCGAATGGAGCAGTATTATTCCGGAGGATAACCGGCTCAGTGAAGGCGACTGGACCACCGCGAACGGATTCAGCAGGAAAGATATCACCGTCATTTTCTTCGAAGAGGACTCCCTGACGATTCCTCCGGTCCGTATCCCGCTGTCAAACGGCGATACAGCCGTAACCAACTCGCTTGATATTCAGGTGATAGCAACGCCCTCGCCCGATGAAATTCAGGATATGGCTCCCATACGCGATATC
>CAIYFY010000263.1 GCA_903925535.1 uncultured Bacteroidota bacterium
AGGGATGAACTTCTCGATCTCCAGTTTGGCGAGATGATCAGCCCGGTGATTGTGGAGCGTTTCAAGGACGCTTCCGGTCAGCCAAACCGCGCCATGCTTCAAAACGTCAAGCAGTCAATTGATGCAGGTACATTCACTGATCCGATGAACCGCGCCTACTGGGCAGTTCAGGAGAAAGAGGTTATCAAAAAGCGTCTGGAAGACAAGCTGATGACAGTTGTTTCCAAAGGTATGTACACGCCGGCCTGGATGGCCGAGATGGCCTTCAAAGAGGGCAACGAGCGTCTCGACTTCCGTTATGTAGCCGTGCCTTACGATCGCGTTAAAGACACCGAGGTGGCTGTTACCGACTCCGATTACGAGCAATTCCTCGATGAAAATCCGCATCTGTACGACCAGACTGAGGAAACCCGCGTACTTGCCTATGCTGAATTCACAGTAGTGGCTACTCCGCAGGATTCAGCCACTGCCCGCAGTGCAGTAGCGGCCCTGCTTGAGGGTTTCCGCAATGCCAAGAGCGACTCTACCTATGTAATTGCCAACAACGGCACCATTGATGGTGAGTTCAAACGCAAAACACAGTTGCCATTCACCATGGCTGATACCCTCGCTTCCCGTCCGGTAGGTACCATCGTTGGTCCGTACCTCGACATGAGCGAGTGGAAGATTACAAAAATTCTCGACCGCAAAGTACTTCCTGATTCAGTTCGTGCCCGCCATATCCTGATCCGCAATGCACAGGATCCGGCTTCCAAGGGCACCATTGACAGCCTGAAAACACTGGTTGAATCAGGCAAGGCCCGTTTCGACTCGCTTGCTGTCAAGATGAGCCAGGATCCCGGTTCCGGCGCCAAAGGTGGTGATCTGGGCTGGTTCCCGGAAGGAGCCATGGTTCCCGAGTTCAACGAGGTTTGCTTTATGACCGGCGAGCAGGGCAAACTCTACACAGTTTCCACTCAGTTTGGCTGGCACCTGATCGAGATTACCGGCAAAAAGTTCATCAAGAGCGAGGCCAGCATCAAGGTGGCTACTATTGGTCGCAAAATCGAGCCCAGCAAGAATACACAGCAGGCTGCCAAAGACAAGGCACTTGCAGTGCTCCAGTCTGCCAAAAAGCTGGAAGACTTCGTTTCTGCCGGTGGTCAGCAGGGATTCTTTATCCAGAACTCGCCCATGCTGAAAGAGAATGACTACAACGTAGGCAATCTCGGCTCGGGTGAAGATGCCCGTGAAATGGTTCGCTGGGCATTCAATGAAAAAACAAAACTGGGCGATGCAAGCCCCGAGCTGTTCGTTTTCCGCGATCAGACTGGCGGTTACTTCGACAGCAAATATGTGGTGGCTGCGCTCCGTACGATAGTTCCGGAAGGCAAAGCTTCCCTCGCAACGCTGAAAAGCCTGCAGGAAGCCGAGGTCAAAGTGAGAAACATTGCCAAGGGCAAATTTATCGCTGAAAAAATCAAGGACAATCAGGATTTCTCGGCAATCGCGGCACAGTGGAACGCCCGTATGGACACCGTGCGCAACGTGAGCTTCCTGCAGACACAGGCTGGTGAGCCACGCATTCAGGGTACACTGTTCGCGATGACTGCCGGACAGGTCAGCAAACCGATTGTCGGAACTTCCGGTGTATATGTGATTTCACCGGTTACTGACCGTGCGCAGGTACAAACTCCTTCCGACCTCACCATGTTCCGCCGTCAGGTCTCTTCTACGGCCATCGTGAATGTGCGTTCCAACCTGATGAAATC
>CAIYFY010000264.1 GCA_903925535.1 uncultured Bacteroidota bacterium
TGGATCTGATGCGCGTGGACGCCAAAATAGAACTGAACCCCATCTTTTTCAAACAGTCTACAGCGATCATTCTTGAAGAATCTTTTCCGGAACTCGACAGATTATTCATGACCCTGGCCAAGTCGCCGGGAATGCACATAAGAATAGAGGGCCACACCGATAACATTGGAAAGGCTGAAGACTTGATAAGACTCTCTGCAGAACGAGCAGAATCAGTAAAAACATTTCTGGTAAAAAAAGGGATTGCTGAATCCAGAATAAATGCCGTCGGACTTGGCCCGAAATCGCCCATCAACGACAACTCCAGTGAAGAACTCAGATCCAGAAACAGGAGGGTGGAATGCTACATTACCAGACTGTGAAACGGTCATTGTTCCACGTGGAACAATGACCGTTTCACAGTTACTTTTTATAATCCATGATATTGATTTGGCTCCTGCAAATCTCCAGATCATGCGGATCATTTGATGCAATTATAATCAGCCTGTTTGCCGAATAATCCTGAACAAGTTTCTTGTACCAGTCAATACCCTGCAGATCAAGATTGGTAGAGGGTTCGTCGAGTAACACTACCGGACTGTCGGATGCGAGGGCCAGTATAAGTTTCAGGCGCTGTTTCATTCCGGAAGAAAAGTGCCTGATTTCTTTTTGCCGGGCCCTCGGATAACCCAGCATTTCAATCACTTTTTCTGTATCAAAACCCGGGGCGAGCGGTTTCAGATTAATGTGAAATCTGACCGCCTCTTCAAGTGTGAGCTCTTCAATTAATTCAATATATGGCGCAGCATAGGAGACGCGTTGGAATATATTTTCCCGGGCGACATTATTTCCGGCGCTGGAAAAAGAGACTGTCCCCCGGGTAGGGGAGAGATGGCCGGACAAAACCTTGAGCAATGTAGATTTTCCTGATCCGTTTGCACCCAGTATGGCACAGGCCTGACCCTGTTCAAAGCGGTACGACAGACCTTTGAATATCCAGTCGCGGAGATATCTTTTCCCCAGATTATCAACTATAATATCCATCGGATTTATTTTGACCTGAAACCTTTCATAAGGCCTCGCTTGGCTCCTCTGACGAAATCAACTATCCGGGCCCGGTATTCACTTTCTGGAAGTTCAGCCTCGATAATATTCAGGGCTTTTGAAACTGCAAATCCCCGGACAAAAAGAATTCTGTAAACATCTTCTATAGTCCTCATTTCGTCAGCGGAAAAATTGCGCCTTTTGAGTCCGATAGTATTGATACCGGCATAAGAGAGCGGATCTCTGGCAGCAGTCACGAAAGGGGGTACATCTTTCAAGACGACTGAAGCTCCGGCAATCATAGTTTGCTCTCCAATACGAACGAACTGATGAACACCCGTCATGCCACCAATCGTTGCCCATTCACCAATTTCAACATGACCGGCAACAGTTACGCCATTGGCGAGTACCGAATCGTGACCGATAATGCAATCATGTGCCACGTGTACATAGGCCATAAGCAAACAGTTCTCTCCTATCCTGGTATTACCTCCGAACTTGAGATTACCCCTGTTCAGTGTACAAAACTCCCGGATAATGGTACCTCCACCTATTTCCAGCGTTGCTGGCTCATCAAGCATCACCTTGGTTTGAGGTGTTGCACTAATAGATGCACCATTGAAGATACGGCACTCATCGCCAATGCGGGCGCCGTTATAGATATGCACACCGGATCCGATATGACAATTGTCGCCTATTACAACATCTTCTTCGATTGTCGTAAAGGCGCCAATTGTTACATTCTTTCCGATCCGGGCCTTGGGGTGAATATCCCTCATGGTGGTTTGTGAGTAATCCATTAAGCGAATTTGATTGGGGCAAGCTATTTCTGTTCTTCCGGGGCTGGCTTGGCACGTCTCACAATCTGGGCGGTCAGTTCTCCCTCGGAAACAATTTTGTTACCCACATAGATAGTGCCCTGCATGTGAACGATACCACGGCGAATCGGTTCGATGAGTTCCATTTTGAGAATCATTGTATCGCCCGGCATCACCTTCGCCTTGAACTTGGTGTTATCTATTTTCAGGAAGTAAGTATCCCAGTTACCCTGATCGGGCTGGCTGTAGAGCGCAAGAATCCCTCCGGTCTGTGCAAGCGCCTCAATCTGAAGTACGCCGGGAAACACGGGGTTATCTGGAAAGTGCCCCTGAAAGAAAGCCTCGTTAATAGTCACATTCTTGATACCGATAACATGCGTGCTGCTGATTTCAATAATTTTATCAACAAGCAGGAAAGGATAGCGGTGGGGTAACATTTTGGAAACACTGTTTATATCCAGTACGGGTTCTTTTTCAGGATCATACTTTGGAATACCCATCAGCTTCCTCTTTTCCAGCATATCCTTTTTCAGGATTTTGGCGAACTCCGTATTGGCGGTATGACCGGGTTTGGTAGCTACTATCTTTCCTTTGATAGGCTTTCCAACCAGCGCAAGATCACCAATCACGTCAAGTAACTTGTGTCGGGCCGGTTCATTCTGGAAATGAAGTTTAATAGTATTCAGGACACCGCCCTGCGGATCAATATCCAGGTTGGGGCGATTCAGCTTCTTCGACAGATTTTCAAGGTCTTCCGGTTCCATCTTCCTGTCGGCGATGACGATTGCATTATCAAGGGCACCTCCCTTGATCAATCCCATGTCGAGCAGTTTTTCCAGTTCGTGCAAAAACACAAAAGTTCTGCAGGGAGCTATCTCGGTTTCAAAATCGTTGAGATCAGACAGAGCAGCAAACTGCTGACCGAGTACACTCGAGTTGAAGTCTATCATCACTGTAGCCTCGAAATGATCCGAGGGTAAAGCCATAATTTCAGTTCCGGTCACCTCATCCTTGTAAGATATTGGCTCGGTTATTTCGTAGTAGTCGCGTTCGGTATCCAGTTCTACCAGACCCGCTTCTTTCAGGGCGTCTGCAAATGGCTTGGCTGTTCCATCCATGATAGGCATCTCGGGTCCATCAATCTCGAGGAGGACGTTGTCAATACCCAGTCCGACAAGTGCTGATAAAACATGCTCGACCGTAGAAACCTGAGCATCGCCAATTTTTAGCGTAGTACCCCGGTTTGTTGAGTAAACATATTTTACGTCTGCCGGAATAACCGGTTGATCTTCCAGATCTGTACGTTGAAAACGATATCCGTGATTTGCCTCAGCGGGCTTGAAGGTTAGAACCACACTCTTTCCTGTATGAAGACCAACGCCTTTTACAGTCACCTGATTCTGAATGGTAAATTGTTTCATGATGTAGTATTTGCACCTGCAAAAGTACGACAGCAAAATTTGATTTGCCTGAATTTTAATAGACGGGTTTACCGTGTGTGTCCGCTGCATGCCCGTACCTTTGTGGCGATGGAACAAAATGAAATAATTCAGGAGACGGCACAACTCATCAGAGGCCCATTCGATCTGACAGGGAAAACGGTCTATTCGGAGGATGACCTTGTTGCAGCACTGGCCGATCGGATTGCCGATATGCTGGAGAAACAACCTGAACAACTGATGAGCCTGCTTTACAGACTTGATGTGCTCGAGAGTAAAATTGTACCCGTCATGCGACCGGATGCACCGGAACCCGCCAATATTGGTTTGGCCCGTCTCGTGGTTGAAAGACAAAAACAAAGAATCGAAACGAAAAAAAACACCCGAATTGATCCGCTTGAAGGAATGGATGATTGGAAGTGGTAAGCCAAAATAAGCATAATGCCACCTGAACATTAATTACCTTTGCAGCGTTTTCCAAAATAAAACTAAAAAAATCATGCAAGCCAACGGTACAGATACAGCGATCAAACGCTCAGCCAGAGAAGATCGCTACCAACACCACGACTACTATCTTCTCGATGAATTGCTCTCTCCCGAACACCTGATTGCCCGCGATGCCGTCAGGCAATGGGTCAAGTCGGAGGTAAGCCCAATCATAGAGGAATATTCACACCGCGCAGAATGTCCCACACATCTTTTTAAAGGTCTGGCAGAAATAGGAGCTTTCGGTCCATCGCTCCCGGCCGAATACGGTTGTGGCGGTATGGACGAGATTGCCTACGGTGTTATCATGCAGGAACTTGAACGCGGAGATTCCGGTATCCGTTCCATGGCGTCGGTACAAGGTTCCCTCGTCATGTACCCGATTTATAAATTCGGTTCAGAAGAGCAACGCCGCCACTACCTTCCCAAACTGGCCAGCGGTGAAATGATCGGATGCTTCGGACTCACTGAGCCTGACGCAGGTTCCAATCCTGCCGGTATGATTACCAATGTAAAAGATGATGGCGACAGCTACATTCTCAACGGTGCCAAGATGTGGATTACCAACTCACCCGTTGCCGATATTGCAGTGGTGTGGGCAAAAAATGAAGACGGAAAGGTAATCGGCCTGATTGTGGAAAAAGGAATGAA